>DASTGV010000148.1:0-3681 GCA_035718765.1 Nocardioidaceae bacterium | reverse complement strand
CGGCTCGCCGACCTCGGCGACGCCACCCGTCGCGAGCTCGCCACCGCCTTCGCGGTCGACACGGTCAGCGCGGTGATGGCCTCGCCCGTGGTGGACCGGGTGCTGGTGGTGACCGACGACCACGAGCTGGCCCGCGGACTCGCCGACCTCGGGGTGGACGTGATCCCCGACGGCACCACCGACGACCTCAACGAGACCCTGCGGCTCGCCGCCGCCGAGATGCATCGGCGCCACCCGGACCTGCGGCTCGCCGCGCTGTGCGCGGACCTGCCGGCGCTGCGGCCCGACGAGCTCGCCGTCGCGCTGGCGGCCGCCCCGCACGACCGGATGGCCTTCGTGGCCGACGCCGACGGCGTGGGTACGACGGCCGTGGTCGCGTCGGCACCCGAGACGTTCCGGCCACGGTTCGGCCCGGCGTCACGTCAGCGGCACCTCGACGCGGGGGCGCACGAGATCGACGGGGTCGACGTACCCACCCTGCGGCGCGACGTCGACGACCGCGCCGACCTGGCCGAGGCGGTGGCGCTGGGCGTGGGGTCGCGCACGTCGTTGGTCGCCACGGTGCACGGCCTGTGACCAAGGTGCCCTAGGGTCTTGCGCATGCAGGGCACGGTCTCCGCGTTCGACGCGGACAGGCGCGACGGCAGGGTCCTGCTCGACGACGGTGTCGAGCTGCCCTTCCCGGCCGAGGCCCTCGCGGGCAGCCGGCTGCGGTTCCTGCGGCCGGGCCAGCGGGTGCGGCTGGAGACCACCGGCAGCGGCGCGACGTTGCGGGTCGTCGGCCTGCAGATCCTGACGCTGTCCTGAGCGTGACGAAGGGCCCGTCCCCTTGCGGGAGACGGGCCCTTCGTGCGTGGTGCGTCAGGCCTTCTTGGCGGTCTTCCTCGCCGTGGTCTTCTTGGCCGGCGTCGCCTTCTTCGCCGTGGTCTTCTTGGCCGGCGTCGCCTTCTTGGCGGTGCTCTTGGCCGCCGTGGTCTTCTTGGCGGCGGTCTTCTTGGCCGGGGTCGCCTTCTTGGCGGCCGTCTTCGTCGCGGTCGCCTTCTTGGCGGTGGTCTTCTTGGCGGTGCCGGTGGTCTTCTTCGCCGCCGTCGTGGCCGGCGCCTTCTTCGCCGTGGCCTTCCTCGCGGTGCCGGTCGCGGTCCGGGCACCCGTCGCGGCCTTGGCGAGCGTCAGCTTCGGCAGCTTCTTGGCGCCGGAGACGACGGCCTTGAGGTCGGCGCCCGCGCTGAACTTCGGGATGGCCGTCTTCTTGGCCTTGATCCGCTCGCCGGTGCGCGGGTTGCGGACCCAGCGCGCGTCCCGGATCCGCTTCTCGAAGGAGCCGAAGCCGGTGATGGCGACCTTCTCGCCCTTCGCGACCTCGCGGGTGATGGTGTCGAGCACTGCCTCGAGCGCGTGAGCAGCCTGCTTGCGGTTGCCTTCGAAGCGAGCAGCGAGGGTGTCGATCAGCTGACTCTTGTTCACAAGCTTCCCTTCCGTGAACCTGTCCAGGGTCGAGCTCGTGCCCGACTTTCCTTGTCACGCTAGGGAAAAGTCGCCGTGGCCACCATCACAACACGCCGATTTCTACCGTTTTCCCTTGCATCTTTGGGAAAACTCTGCGATTCGCGCGCGCCCGGGACTCCTGCTCGGGACCGGAAGGCCTACAGCGTCGCCGGTTTCCAGGACGGCCGGGTCGCCTCGTAGGCGGCGATGTCGTCCGCGTGCGAGAGCGTGATGCCGATGTCGTCGAGGCCCTCGAGCAGCCGCCACCGCGTGTAGTCGTCGATCTGGAACGGCGCGGTGAGCGCACCGGCCTGGACGCTGCGCTGCTCGAGGTCCACGACGATCTGCGTGGTCGGCTCGTTCTCGATGAGCTTCCAGAGCTGCTCGACGACGTCCTGCGTGACCTGGGCGGCGACCAGGCCGGCCTTGCCGGAGTTGCCCCGGAAGATGTCGGCGAAGCGGCTGGAGATGACGACCTTGAAGCCGTAGTCCATGAGCGCCCACACGGCGTGCTCGCGTGACGAGCCGGTGCCGAAGTCCGGGCCCGCGACGAGCACGGTGGCGCCGTCGTACTGCGGCTGGTTGGCGACGAACTCGGGGTCCTTGCGCCAGGCCGCGAACAGGCCGTCCTCGAAGCCGGTGCGGGTCACCCGCTTGAGGTACACCGCCGGGATGATCTGGTCGGTGTCGACGTTGCTGCGCCGCAGCGGCAGGCCGGTCCCGGTGTGCTGGGTGAACTTCTCCACGGTCGTGCTCCTTCAGCTCAGCGGCGGCAGGTCGGCGGGCGAGGCGAGGGTGCCGGTGACGGCGGTGGCCGCGGCCACCAGCGGCGACACGAGGTGCGTGCGTCCGCCCTTGCCCTGGCGTCCCTCGAAGTTGCGGTTGGAGGTCGAGGCGCTGCGCTCCCCCGGCTCGAGCTGGTCGGGGTTCATGCCCAGGCACATCGAGCACCCGGCACCGCGCCACTCGCCGCCGGCCTCCTTGAACACCACGTCCAGACCCTCGTCCTCGGCCTGCAGGCGCACCCGGACCGAGCCGGGTACGACGAGCAGGCGGGTGTCCTTGGCGACCTGGCGGCCCTTGATGACCTCGGCCGCGGCACGCAGGTCCTCGATGCGGCCGTTGGTGCACGAGCCCACGAACACCGTGTCGACCTTGATGTCGCGCATCGGGGTGCCGGCCTCGAGACCCATGTACTCCAGGGCCTTCTGGGCCGCGACCTTGTCGCCCTCGTCCTCGAACCCGGCCGGGTCGGGCACGGCGGCGGCGAGCGGCACGCCCTGGCCGGGGTTGGTCCCCCAGGTGACGAACGGCGTCATGGTCGAGGCGTCGAGGACGATCTCCTCGTCGAAGACCGCGTCGTCGTCGGTGACCAGGGTCTGCCAGTGCTCGACGGCGGCGTCCCAGTCCGCACCCTTCGGCGCCTCCGGCCGGCCCTCGATGTAGTCCAGGGTCGTCCGGTCCGGTGCGATGAGCCCGGCCTTGGCACCCCACTCGATGGACATGTTGCAGATCGTCATCCGCGCCTCCATCGACAGCTCCTCGATGGCCGGGCCGCGGTACTCCACGATGTAGCCCTGGCCGCCGCCCGTGCCCGTGTGCGCGATCAGCGTGAGCACCAGGTCCTTCGCGGTGACCCCGTCGGGCAGCGAGCCGTTGACGGTGACGGCCATCGTCCTGGGCTTGGCCTGCGGCAGCGTCTGGGTGGCCAGCACGTGCTCCACCTCCGACGTACCGATGCCGAAGGCGATCGCGCCGAACGCGCCGTGCGTGGAGGTGTGCGAGTCGCCGCACACGATCGTCATGCCGGGCTGGGTGAGGCCCAGCTGCGGGCCGACGACGTGCACGATGCCCTGCTCGACGTCGCCGAGCGGATGCAGCCGGACGCCGAACTCCTCGGCGTTCCTGCGCAGCGTCTCGACCTGGGTGCGCGAGACCGGGTCGGCGATGGGCTTGTCGAAGTCGAGGGTCGGGACGTTGTGGTCCTCGGTGGCCAGGGTCAGGTCCGGACGGCGCACGGTCCGTCCGGCCAGCCGGAGGCCCTCGAACGCCTGCGGCGAGGTGACCTCGTGGATCAGGTGGAGGTCGATGAACAGGAGGTCTGGCTCCCCCGGCGCGCTCCGGACGACGTGCTCGTCCCAGACTTTCTCGGCAAGGGTCCTGCCCATGACCTCTCCTCGGCTTCCTTCGTCTGTG
>DASTGV010000147.1:0-13296 GCA_035718765.1 Nocardioidaceae bacterium | reverse complement strand
CCGGGTCGTCGGGGACGCTTGCTTTCCGGAGTGACTCGCCCGTAACCCCCTCGGCATGGCAGCGTCGTCGCGTACGACGCGCACGGCGTCCGGCTCGCCGAGAGGGAGAGACATGTTCTCGCGTATCGCAATCGTGAATCGTGGCGAAGCGGCCATGCGGTTCATCCACGCCGTCCGGGACCTCCGAGCGGCGGGTCAGGACCAGATCTCCACGGTCGCCCTCTACACCGACATCGAGCGGCACGCGATGTTCGTGCGCGAGGCGGACGACGCCTACCCCCTCGGGCCGGCGTCGGCGCGTCCGTACGTCGACCTGGCGGTGCTCGAGCGAGCGCTGGTCGAGTCCCGGGCCGACGCGGTGTGGCCGGGATGGGGCTTCGTCTCGGAGGACCCCGCGTTCGTGGACCTCTGCGACCGGCTCGGGGTGACCTTCATCGGTCCCGGCGCGGACGCGATGCGCCGGCTCGGGGACAAGATCGGGGCCAAGCTCATCGCGGAGGAGGTGGGGGTCCCGGTGGCCCCCTGGAGCGGTGGTGCCGTCGACACGCTCGAGGACGCGCTGGCGGCCGCCGAGGCGGTCGGCTACCCGATGATGCTGAAGGCCACCGCCGGCGGGGGCGGTCGCGGGATCAGGATGGTCGCGTCCGCCGCGGATCTCGAGGACGCCTACCAGCGGACCCGGGACGAGGCGCAGCGGGCGTTCGGCAGTGGCGTGGTGTTCCTCGAGCGGCTCGTGACCGGGGCCCGGCACGTGGAGGTCCAGGTCATCGCGGACGGCTTCGGCACCGCGTGGGCGCTCGGGGTGCGCGACTGCTCCGTGCAGCGCCGCAACCAGAAGGTGATCGAGGAGTCCTCCTCGCCGCTGCTCACCGCCGAGCAGGCGGCCGAGCTGAAGGCGTCGGCCGAGCGCCTCGCCGTCGCCGTGGGCTACCAGGGGGCGGGCACGGTCGAGTTCCTGTACCACCCCGACGACAAGACCTTCGCGTTCCTGGAGGTCAACACCCGTCTGCAGGTCGAGCACCCCATCACCGAGGTCACCACCGACTTCGACCTGGTCAAGGCGCAGATCCACATCGCGTCCGGCGGCCGCCTCGAGGGTGACCGGCCCACCGAGAGCGGCCACGCGGTCGAGGCGCGGCTCAACGCGGAGGACCCGGACCGGGACTTCGCCCCGGCGCCGGGACGCGTGGAGCTGCTCGACCTGCCCAGCGGCCCCGGGATCCGCGTCGACACCGGGCTCGGCCAGGGCGACGTGATCCCGGCCGACTTCGACTCGATGATCGCCAAGATCATCGCCTACGGCCGCGACCGCGACGAGGCGCTCGCGCGGCTGCGCCGGGCGATGTCGGAGACGACCGTCGTGATCGGGGGCGGCACGACCAACAAGAGCTTCATCCTCGACCTGCTCGCGCAGCCCGAGGTGGTCTCGGGCGAGGGCGGCTGGGCCGACACCGCGTGGATCGACCGCGCGCGTGCCGAGGGCCGGCTCGTCCCGCACGAGCACTCCGGCATCGCCCTCGTGGTCGCGGCGATCGAGGCGTACGACGAGCAGCTGCGGGTCGAGCGGGACCGGCTGCTGGAGACCGCGCACGGCGGCCGGCCGCAGGTCCAGCACAAGGTCGGGCAGCCCATCGACCTCAAGCTCCGCGGTACGACGTACCGGGTCACCGCCCTGCAGACCGGGCCGAACCGCTACCGGGTCGGCGTCGTCTCGGGCGAGGACACCCGGCTCGTCGACGTGGAGGTGGAGCGCCTCGACGGGTTCGCCTGGCGGCTCGTGGTCAGCGGTCAGCGCTACCGCGTCGTGGTCGCGACCCACGGTCCCACGCACCTCGTCGAGGTCGACGGGATCACCCACCGGGTGAGCCGCGACGAGGGCGGCGTGCTCAGGTCACCCGCTCCGGCGCTGGTCGTGGCCACCCCCTCCGCCGTGGGCGACGTGGTGGCGGCGGGTGCCCCGGTGCTGGTCCTGGAGAGCATGAAGATGGAGACCGTGGTGCACGCGCCGTTCGCCGCGCGCGTGCGCGAGCTCCTGGTGATCACCGGCAGCCAGGTGGAGACCGGCGCACCGCTGGTCCGGCTGGAGCCGGTCGAGGAGGGCGCCGCCGAGGAGGCGAAGGAGTCCGCCGAGGCCGGCCCGGAGGTGTCCCTGCCGGAGGAGGCCGTCGAGCCGTCCGCCCGGCGCCGGGCCGACCGGTACCGCGCCGACCTCGCCGCCGCGCTGCTCGGGTACGACCTCCTCCCGGACGGCAACCGGACGTCCCTGCCGAGCTACCTGGAGGCCCGCGACGAGCTGCGCGCCGCGGATGCCGACGTGGTCGCGGACGAGGCCGAGCTGCTGGGTGTCTTCACCGACTTCGCCGAGCTGGCCCGCAACCGCCCGGCGGACGAGGAGCGCCGCACCGAGCTGCGGGTGCACAGCTCGCGCGAGCACTTCCACAGCTACCTGCGCAGCCTGGACGTGGACCGCGGGGGACTGCCGGAGGAGTTCCGCCGCCGTCTCACCCGGGTGCTCGCCCGCTACGGGGTGCCCGACCTGGAGCGGACGCCGGAGCTCGAGGACGCGGTCTTCCGCATCTTCCTGGCCCAGCAGCGACCGGCCGCGGAGGTCGAGATCGTCACCGCCGTGCTGCAGCGCTGGATCGCCGAGCCGCCTCCGGGCGGAGAGCTCGCCGGCCGGACCCGTGAGCTGCTCGAGCGGATCGTGCGGGCCACCCAGCTCCGGTTCCCGGTCGTCGGCGACCTGGCCCGCAGCGTGCGGTTCCGCTGGTTCGACCAGCCGCTCGTGGACCAGGAGCGCTCCAGCGTCCTGACCGGGGTGCGGGACGAGCTGGCGGCCCTCGCCGGCCGCCCGGACGCCCCCCGGCGAGCGGAGCGGATCGACGCGCTGGCCGCGATCCCCGAGCAGATCGTCGGGTTCCTCGCCGAGCGCCTCGAGAACGGCGTCGGCGACGACGAGCCGATGCTCGAGGTGCTGGTGAGGCGCCACTACCGCGAGTTCGACCTCCGCGACCTCCATGCAAGGCCGATCGACGGCCGTCCGTTCGTGCTGGCCGACTACGTCCTCGACGGGCGGCCGACCCGGCTGGTGTCGACGGTGGGCACCGTCGCGGAGCTGGAGCGGGAGGGATCCGCGCTCGTCGCGGGTGTCACCGACCTGGTCGAGGCCCGGGACGCCGGCCAGGAGGCGGTGGCCGACCTGTACCTGCACTGGCCGGACGCGCCCGAGGACGCCGACGCGACGACGGAGCGGCTCCGTGACCTGGTCGCGACCCTGCCGCTCGCCCAGGCCGCCCGCCGGGTGACCGTCGCGGTCTGCACCGGCGCCGGCCGGCCGGTCGACTACGTCACCTTCCGCCCCGACGGCTCCGGCGGCGTCGTCGAGGACGCCCTGGTGCGCGGCGTGCACCCGATGGTGGGACGCAGGCTGAACCTGTGGCGGCTGCGCGGCTTCGACGTGACCCGGATCGAGGCGCCCGAGGACGTGCTGCTCTACGAGTGCGTGGCGAAGGAGAACCCGGCCGACCGCCGTCTCGTCGCGCTCGCGCAGGTGCGCCAGCTCGCCGTCGTCCGCGACGAGTCCGGCCAGGTGGTCGGCCTGCCGCACGCCGAGCGGGCCGTCGAGAACTGCCTGGAGGCGATCCGACGTACGCGCGCCGCCCGCGGGTCCGCCGGCGCCAAGCTGGACATGAACCACGTGTGGGTCATGGTCTGGCCGGTCGTCGAGGCCGACGTGGAGCAGCTGACCACGCTGCAGCAGAAGATCACGCCGCTGACCGACGGAGCAGGCATCGCCGAGGTCATCGCCCAGGGCCGGGTGGCCGGCCCGGACGGCACCACCGTCCCGGTGGCGATCCGCTTCACCGCGCAGCCGGGCGCCGGTGCGGTGTCCTCGGTCGAGGAGCCGCCGACGGAGCTGCTCAAGCCCCTCGACGACTACGACGCGAAGGTGCTGCGCGCCCGCCGCCGGGGGCTCGTCTACCCCTACGAGCTGGCGTCGCTGCTGACCGGTGCGGGCGGCACCCTCGTCGAGCACGACCTCGACGACACCGGGGCCCTGGTCCCGGTGAACCGGCCGCGGGGGCTCAACAAGGCCGGGATCCTGGTCGCGGTGGTGTCCACGCCGACGGCGCTGCACCCCGAGGGGGTGACCCGGGTGGTGCTCTGCGGCGACCCGACCAAGGCCCTCGGCTCGGTGTCGGAGCCGGAGTGCTCGCGGATCATCGCCGCCCTCGAGCTGGCGGAGCGGATGCGGGTCCCGGTGGAGTGGTTCGCGCTCTCCGCGGGGGCCCGGATCTCCATGGACTCGGGGACCGAGAACATGGACTGGGTGGCGGCCGCGCTCCGGCGCATCGTCGACTTCACCCAGCGCGGCGGCGAGATCAACGTCGTGGTGGCCGGCATCAACGTGGGCGCCCAGCCGTACTGGAACGCCGAGGCGACGATGCTCATGCACACCAAGGGCATCCTGGTCATGACACCCGACAGCGCCATGGTGCTCACCGGCAAGCAGTCGCTGGACTTCTCGGGCGGCGTCTCGGCCGAGGACAACTACGGCATCGGCGGCTACGACCGGGTGATGGGTCCCAACGGGCAGGCCCAGTACTGGGCACCGGACCTCGCCGGCGCCTGCGAGGTCCTGATGGCGCACTACGAGCACACGTACGTCGCGCCGGGGGAGCAGCGGCCGCGGCGTACGACGACGACGGACCCCACGGACCGCGACGTCACCGACTACCCGCACCAGGACGGGGACAGCGAGTTCCGCACCGTCGGCGAGATCTTCTCCGCGACCACCAACCCGGACCGCAAGCGGGCGTTCGACATCCGCACCGTGATGCGGGCGGTGGCCGACCAGGACCAGCCCACGCTGGAGCGCTGGGCCGGCATGGCCGACGCCGAGACCACGGTGGTCCTCGACGCGCACCTGGGCGGCTACCCGGTGTGCCTGCTGGGCATCGAGTCCAAGCCGGTGCCCCGGCGCGGCTTCCCGCCCACCGACGGGCCGGACGTCTACACGGCCGGCACGCTGTTCCCCCGGTCGTCGAAGAAGGCGGCCCGGGCGATCAACGCGGCCAGCGGCAACCGGCCGCTGGTGGTGCTGGCCAACCTGTCCGGCTTCGACGGGTCGCCGGACTCGATGCGCAACCTGCAGCTGGAGTACGGCGCCGAGATCGGCCGCGCGATCGTCAACTTCGAGGGGCCCATCGTCTTCTGCGTGATCTCTCGCTACCACGGTGGCGCGTTCGTGGTGTTCTCCAAGGCGCTCAACCCGGCGATGACCGTCCTGGCGCTGGAGGGCTCCTTCGCCTCGGTGATCGGCGGGGCGCCGGCCGCGGCCGTCGTCTTCGCGGGCGAGGTGGAGAAGCGGATCGCGGTCGACCCGAAGGTCCGCGCGCTCGAGAGCGCGGTCGCCGAGGCGTCCGGCTCCGAGCGCGGACGGCTGATGGTCGACCTGGCCGACACGCGGGCAGCGCTGCGGGCGGAGAAGATCAGCGAGGTCGCGATGGAGTTCGACGGCGTGCACGACATCCACCGCGCCGTCGCGGTCGGCTCGGTCGACGCGGTGATCTCGGCGGCGCGGCTGCGGCCCGAGATCATCGAGGTGATCGAGCGCGGCCTCGGCGACCAGGGCTAGGCCGGTCAGCCGGTCGCGCCGAGCCGCCGCCCGACACCGCGGGCGGAGACCTGGAGCGCGGCGACCAGCCGCGGCCGGTCCTTGCGCAGCGACGGCACGACGATGCCGAGCGCGGCGACGACGCGGGGGCCGCTGCGCACCGGGACCGCCACCGAGCAGGCGCCGAGGCTCATCTCCTCCACGGTGGTCGCGTAGTCGTCGCGCCGCACCCGCGCGAGCTGGCGGCGCAGCTGGCCGGGCTGGGTGATCGTGTACGGGGTGATGCGGGTCAGCCGTCCCATCACCTCGTGCTGCACCTCCGCGGGCGCGTGCGCGAGCAGCACCTTCCCGACACCGGTGGCGTGCATCGGCAGGCGGGACCCGACGGTGCTCACGATCGGGACCGACGCGCTGCCCCGGAGCCGGTCGAGGTAGAGCACCTCGGTGCCGTCGCGCACCGCGAGGTGCACGGTGGCCAGCGTCGCGCCGTACAGGTCGTGCAGGTACGGCGAGGCGAGCTCGCGCAGGTCGGTGCGCGCCGGGGCGAGCAGGCCGATGTCCCAGAGCCGCCGCCCCACGACGTACTCGCCCGAGCCGGTCCGGGTCAGGGCGCCCCAGGCGACCAGCTCGGCCACCAGCCGGTGCGCGGTGGGGACCGGGAGCCCCGCCCGCTCGGCCAGGGCCGTGAGGGACAGCCGGCGGTGGTCGTCGTCGAAGGCGCCGAGCAGCGCCAGCGCGCGGCTCGTCACGGTGGCGCCGGGACGCGACGTGTTGCCCGCCATCCCGGAAGTCTCGCACGCGGGTTCCACTGAGCGGAAGTGAGCCGTCGCACCCCGCGGGCGCGCGGCACCAGAATCGCCGCCATGGAGACGCAAGCCGAGATCAGCGACGAGATCGCCAAGATCTCCCGCGAGTACGACGAGGCGGGGCAGGTCGAGACCCAGCCGCGGGTCGACTACCCGCCCTACCGGTCGAGCCTGCTGCGCCACCCGACCAAGGACCTGCACCAGGCCGACCCCGAGGGCGTCGAGCTGTGGGCGCCGGTGTTCGGGCGGCGCGACGTGGACCCGCTCGAGTCCGACCTGACCATCCAGCGCGGCGGCGACCCCATCGGGGAGCGGATGGTCGTCACCGGCCGGGTCCTCGACGGCGAGGGCCGGCCGGTCCGACGCCAGCTCGTGGAGATCTGGCAGGCGAACGCGGGCGGCCGCTACGTCCACCAGCGGGACCAGCACCCGGCCGCGCTGGACCCGCACTTCACCGGGATGGGGCGCTGCCTGACCGACGACGACGGGCGCTACTCCTTCACCACCATCAAGCCCGGGCCCTACCCCTGGCGCAACCACCGCAACGCCTGGCGGCCCGCGCACATCCACTTCTCGCTGTTCGGCACCGAGTTCACCCAGCGGATGGTCACCCAGATGTACTTCCCCGGCGACCCGCTCTTCGCGCTCGACCCGATCTACCAGGCGATCCTCGACCCGGCGGCGCGGGACCGGCTGGTCGCGACGTACGACCACGACCTGACCCAGCCCGAGTGGAGCACCGGCTACCGGTGGGACATCGTGCTCACCGGCTCGCACCGGACCCTGATGGAGGCCGACACCGAAGGAGGCGTCGCGTGAGCCCGACCCCCACCCCGGGACAGACCGTGGGCCCGTTCTTCCACTACGCGCTGCCCTACGACGGGGACCGCGACCTGGTCGCGCCGGGCAGCCCAGGCGCGGTCCGCCTGCACGGCACGGTGTCCGACGGCGACGGCGCGCCGGTCCCCGACGCGCTGGTGGAGATCTGGCAGGCCGGCCCCGACGGCCGGGTGGTCGCGCGGTCCGGCTCGCTGCGCCGCGACGGGCACACGTTCACCGGCTTCGGCCGGTCGAGCACGGACCGCGAGGGCGCGTACACCTTCACCACGCTGGCGCCCGGCGCGGTCGACGGGGGACTGCCGTTCTTCGCGGTCACCGTCTTCGCCCGGGGCCTGCTCAACCGCCTGTTCACCCGGGCGTACCTGCCGCTCGCGGACGGCGCGACCGACCCGCTGCTCGCCTCGGTGCCGGCCGACCGGCGCTCGACCCTGGTGTGCACGGCCGACACCCACGGCTTCGTCTTCGACATCCGGCTGATGGGCGACGGCGAGACGGTCTTCCTGCGCTTTCCGGGACAATGACCGCGTGAGCGGACTCCTCTGGCCCGGCGACGACCGCGCCGGCGACCTGATGACCGACGGTGCGCTGCTCGAGGCGATGGTCGAGGTGGAGCGGGCCTGGCTGGCCGCGCTGGTCGGCTCCGGCATCGCGCCGGCGACGGCGGGGCACGAGCTCACCGGACTCGTCACGACCGGCGACCTCGCGCACCTGGCCCGCGCCTCGGCGGAGGGCGGCAACCCGGTCATCCCGCTCGTGGCGCTGCTGCGCGAGCGCGTGCCGGACGCCGACGCCGCCCGCTGGCTGCACCGCGGCCTGACCAGCCAGGACGTGCTGGACACCGCGCTGATGCTGCTGGCGCGCGACGCCTGCGCCGCGGTCCGGTCGTCGCTGCGCGCCCAGGTCGCGACGCTGGCGGGGCTGGCCGCCGCGCACCGCGACACCCGGATGGTCGGCCGGACGCTGACCCAGCACGCCGTACCGACGACCTTCGGGCTCAAGGCGGCCGGCTGGCTGACCGGTGTCCTCGACGCGTACGACGGCCTCCGCACGGTCGTCCTGCCGGTCCAGCTCGGAGGCGCCGCCGGGACGCTCGCGGCCCTCGTCGAGCTCGGTGACCCCGGCTCGGCCCGCGCCTGCGTCGCGGCCGCCGCGCACGGCCTCGGGCTCACCGAGTCGCCGCCGTGGCACACCACCCGCACCACGGTGACTCGCCTGGGGGACGCCGCGGTGCGGTGCACGGATGCCTGGGGCCGGCTCGCCGACGACGTCCTCGCGCTCGGCCGTCCCGAGGTCGGCGAGCTCGCCGAGGGGGCGGGGGGCGGCTCCTCGACGATGCCGCACAAGGCCAACCCCGTGCTCTCGACGCTGCTGCGGCGGGCGGCCCTGACCGCCCCGCAGCTCGGCGCGACCCTGCACCTGGCCGCGGCCGGCCAGGTCGACGAGCGGGCGGACGGCGCCTGGCACGCCGAGTGGGAGACCCTCGCCACCCTGCTCCGGCGCACGGTGGTGGCCGGCGCGCAGGCCACGGACCTCCTCGCCGGCCTCCAGGTCCGGCCCGAGCGGATGCGGGCGACGCTCGAGGCCGCCTGGACCGACGTGCACGCCGAGCAGCGCAGCATGGCCGCGCTGGCCGACCGGCCACCCCGCGAGGACTACCGAGGCCTCGACACCGAGCTCGTGGACGCGGCCCTGTCCCGCGCCGCGACCGTCCTGAACGGAGCACCCGCATGACCGTGACCGCCGTCCGCCTCGGAGGCCGTCCCGGCCTGCCGCTGCTGGTCCTCGGCCCGTCCCTGGGCACGTCCGCCACCACGCTGTGGTCGGCGGCCGCCGAGCGGCTGGCCCGCGACTTCCAGGTCGTCGCCTGGGACCTGCCGGGGCACGGCACCAACCGCGCCCCGGTCGAGGGCCCGGTCACCGTCGCCGGCCTGGCCGCGGACGTGCTGGACCTGGTCGACAGCCTGGTCGACGACCTCACGCCCAGGCCGTTCCACTACGCGGGTGACTCCGTCGGCGGCGCGGTCGGGCTCCAGCTGCTGCTCGACGCACCCCAGCGGGTGTCCAGCGCGACGCTGCTGTGCACCGGGGCGCGGATCGGCGAGCGGGAGGGCTGGCTGGAGCGGGTCGAGACCGTCCGCGCGTCCGGGACCCCGGCGCTGGTCCCGGCGTCCGCGGAGCGCTGGTTCGGACCCGGCTTCCTGGACCGCGAGCCCGACCGTGGCTCGGCCCTGCTGCACGCGCTGCGGGACGCCGACGACGCCGGGTACGTCGCGGTGTGCGGCGCCCTGGCGGAGTTCGACGTGCGCGACCGCCTCGCGGAGATCAAGACGCCGGTGCTCGCGGTGGCCGGGTCGGCCGACGCCGTCACGCCCCCGTCCGGGCTCGAGGCCATCGCGACCGGCGTCGCCGACGGGCGGCTCGTCGTGCTCGACGGGGTCGGCCACCTGGCCCCGGCCGAGGCGCCGGACGTGGTGGCCCGGCTCATCGGCGAGCACGTGCGCGGCGGGCCGGAGCGGGACGCGATGACGGTCTCCCAGGTCCGCGACGCCGGCATGGCCGTCCGCCGGGAGGTGCTCGGGGACGCCCACGTCGACCGGGCGACGGCGTCGGCGACCGACCTGACCGCGGAGTTCCAGCAGTTCATCACCGAGTACGCCTGGGGCGGGATCTGGACCCGCCCCGGCCTCGACCGCCGGTCCCGCTCGCTCGTCACGCTCACGGCGCTGGTCGCGCGCGGCCACCACGAGGAGCTGGCCATGCACCTGCGGGCCGCCCGGACCAACGGGGTGAGCGTGGAGGAGATCAAGGAGCTGCTGATGCAGACGGCGATCTACTGCGGGGTGCCCGACGCCAACACCGCGTTCCGGATCGCCCAGCAGGTCCTCGAGGAGGGCTGAGCCCCGGTCAGCGCGCCGGGGCAGTGCCGCTGGATGCCCGGACCACCAGCTGGGTGGGCAGCACCCGCGCGGGCGTGTCCTGGGTGCCCCGGGACGCCTGGTGGGCGAGCGCCTCGATGGCCCGGGCGCCGGCCTCCTCGGTGCGCTCCGCGAGCGTGGTCAGCGGCGGGTGGCAGAAGTCGGAGCCGAAGACGTTGTCGAAGCCGACCACGCTGACGTCCTCCGGTACGGCGACCCGGCGCTCGGCCAGCCGCCTGAGCACCCCGATCGCCAGCACGTCGTTGTGCGCCACGACGGCGGTCGCGCCGGCCGCGATCACCGCGTCGGCCGCGGCGGGACCGGAGTCGATCGTGGGCGTGTACGGACCGAACCGCGTGGCCGTGAGCCCGTGCGCCTCGGCGGCCGCCCGCAGCCCGGCCCAGCGCCTGGCGCCCGACCAGGACTCCGGCGGTCCGCCCAGGAACACGAAGGACCGGTGCCCGTGCGAGGCGAGGTGGGTCACGATCTGCCGGGTCCCGGTGTCGTAGTCCGCGACGATGCTGGTGAGCCCGCGACAGGCGCGGTTGACCAGCACGATCCGGTTCAGCTCGGCGGCCGCGCGCAGGGTGTCGTCCGGCAGCCGGGTGGCGGTCACCACGAAGCCGTCGACCGCGGGACCGAGCCGGCGCAGGAGCTGCTCCTCGTTGGCCGGGTTCTCCTGGGTGTCCGCGAGCACCAGCGTGAGCCCCGCCTTGGCCGCGCCCCGTTCGGCGCCCTTGATCACCCCGGCGAAGTAGGGGTTGGTGATGTCCGGGACGACCAGGGCCACGGTGCGGCTGCGCCCGGACTCCAGCGCCTGGGCGGCCGGGTTGGGGGAGTAGCCGAGCCGCTCGGCCACCTCGAGCACCAGCTCGCGCGTCCGGTGGTTGACCCGCCCGGGGCGGGTGAAGGCGCGGGACACCGTCGACGGCGCCACCCCGGCGGCCAGTGCGACGTCGGTGATCGTGGCCCGGCGCCGTGGTCCGGTCTGGTCCATCAGCCCAGTATGGCAACCTGGTGGCAAATTTTGGCAAACGCTTGCCATGTGACGGCCGACACTCCAAAACTCGGCGGCAACCTCCCTGGCAGAGCAGGGGTGACCACCGAAGGACGGGTGTTATGACCGCCACCACCAAGCACGACCACCAGCCGACCGAGCGTCGCCGCACGCCGCGCAAGGCGGCCGTCGCCGCCTGGAGCGGCAGTGCGCTGGAGTACTACGACCTGGCCATCTACGGCACCGCCGCCGCGCTGGTCTTCCCGAAGATCTTCTTCCCGGAGGGCAACCAGTCCGCCGCCACCGTCGCCGCCTTCGCCACCTTCGGCGTCGCGTACGTCGCCCGCCCGGTGGGCTCGTTCTTCATGGGCCACATCGGCGACCGCCTCGGCCGCAAGAAGGTCATGGTCGGCACGCTGCTGCTGATGGGCATCTCGACCTTCCTGGTCGGCTGCCTGCCGACGTACGGCGCGGTCGGGATGCTGGCCCCCGTGCTCCTCGTCGCCCTGCGGCTGCTCCAGGGCCTCTCGGCGGCCGGCGAGCAGGCCGGTGCCAACTCGATGTCGTTCGAGCACGCCCCCGACGACCGCCGCGGGTTCTTCACCAGCTTCACGCTCAGCGGCACCCAGGGCGGCCAGGTGCTGGCTCCCGCCGTGTTCCTCCCGCTGGCCGCCGTGCTCCCGGAGGACCAGCTGCTGGCGTGGGGCTGGCGGGTGCCGTTCCTGCTCAGCGCGGTCGTGGTCGTGATCGGCCTGCTCATCCGCCGGTCCCTCGACGAGACCCCCGAGTTCCGCGCCGAGACCGAGCAGGAGAGCGCGCCCCGTGCGCCCCTCGGCGTGCTGTTCCGTCACCACTGGCAGGGCGTGCTGCGGGTCTTCTTCGCCGCGTTCATCGCCATGGTGAACACCACGTTCCAGGTCTTCGCGCTGAACTTCGCCACCTCCGAGGACTACGGCATCGGCATCAGCTCGACCACCATGCTGTGGCTGGCCATCGTGGCCAACCTGGTCGCGATCGCCACCATCCCGTTCTGGGCCCGCCTCTCCGACCGCGTCGGACGCAAGCCGGTCTTCGTCAGCGGCCTGCTCGGCAGCGCCGTGCTGGTCACCGCCTTCCTGTGGGCGATCTCCCTGGGGAACGCGCCGCTGGTGTTCGTGCTCGGTGTCGCCCTGGCCGGCGTCGTCTACTCGATGCCGAACGCCGTGTGGCCCGCGACCTACGCGGAGTACTTCCCGACCAGCGTGCGGCTGTCCGGGATGGCGGTCGGCACCCAGTTCGGCTTCGCGCTGGCCGGCTTCACGCCCACTATCGCGGGCGCCCTGATGGCCGGGAACGCCGACAACTGGGTGCGGGTCGCGGGCTTCGCCGTCGGTGCCTGCGTGATCTCCGCGATCGCCGTGCTCACCGGTCCCGGCAAGACCCACCTGCTGCCCACCCGGCTGGTCGGCACCCGCACCGCCACCTCCGCCGCGCAGCCCCAGGTCGGCGTCGCGTGAGCGCGGGGCATCACGAGCGCCACGGCGCGGGGACGGCCGACCGTCCGTCGTACCTGCTGGGCCTGGTCGGCTCGGGGATCGGCGCCTCGCTGACCCCGGCGATGCAGGAGCGGGAGGGTGCCGAGTCCGGGCTCCGGATCAGCTACCGGCTGATCGACGCCGACCGGCGCGGGTTCGGGGTGCAGGACCTCCCGGACGTGCTGGCCTGGGCGCAACGGCTGGGCTTCGACGGGCTCAACATCACCCACCCGTTCAAGCAGGCGGTCATCCCGCTGCTCGACGAGCTGTCCGAGGACGCCGCCGACCTGGGCGCGGTCAACACCGTGGTCTTCCGGGACGGCCGGGCCCTGGGTCGCAACACCGACTGGTCCGGCTACGGCCGGGCGTTCCGCCAGGTGCTGCCGGACGCCGTGGAGGACCGGGTGGTCCTCGTCGGCGCCGGTGGCGCCGGGGCCGCCGTCGGGTACGGCCTGCTCGAGCAGGGTGCCGAGCACGTGGCCGTGATCGACAGCGACCGGGACCGGGCGGACGCCTGCGTGGTGCGGCTGGCCAAGCGCTTCGGCGACGACCGGGTCAGCGTCGCGGGCGACCTCGAGCGGGCCCTGGCCGACGCGGAGGGCGTCGT
>DASTGV010000146.1:0-16139 GCA_035718765.1 Nocardioidaceae bacterium | reverse complement strand
AGGAACCGGTCCAGCTGCGCCTCGGGCAGCGGGTAGGTGCCTTCGTACTCGACCGGGTTGGCCGTGGCCAGCACGTGGAACGGCGCCTCCAGCGGGAAGGTCTGCCCCTCGACCGTGACCTGGCCCTCCTGCATCGCCTCGAGCAGCGCGGCCTGGGTCTTGGGCGGGGTGCGGTTCACCTCGTCGGCGAGCAGCAGCCCGGTGAACAGGGGGCCGGGCCGGAAGTCGAACTCGGAGCGCTTCTGGTCGTAGACGAACGAGCCGGTCAGGTCCGCCGGCAGCAGGTCCGGGGTGAACTGCGCCCGGGTGAACAGCAGCCCCAGCGTCTGCGCGAACGACCGCGCCGCCAGCGTCTTGCCGAGCCCGGGGAGGTCCTCGATCAGCACGTGCCCGCCGGCCAGGATGCCCGCCAGCACCATCACCAGCGCGTCGCGCTTGCCGACCACCGCCCGCTCGACCTGGTCCAGGACCTCGGCCGCGAGGCGCGAGGCCTCGGCCGGTCCGTGCTCGTGCTCCGGTGTGCTCACAGTGCCTCGATCCGTGTCAGGAGTACGTCGATCTGCTGCAGGTTCATGCGCCGGTGCGGCGTCGTCTCGCGGGCCAGCGCGACCAGCTCGGGGCCGAGCAGCGGCGCGGCCCGCTCCGGGTCCACCCGCCAGCTCACGCCGTGCCGGCTCATCAGCCGCTGGTCGGCGAGCTCCACGAGGTGCCGCTGCAGGGCGTCACCGACGTCGCGGGCATCGAGGTGCTGGCCGACCACCCGGGTGAGCAGGGCCAGCCGGGCGTCCTCCCCCGGCGGCCGCACCGGGTCGTCGTCGGCCCGGTCCCACAGCGGCGCCTCGGTCAGCCCGGTGTCGAGGTAGAGCCACAGCGTGGTGCCGAACGCGGCGACCGTGAGCGCGAGCAGCAGCGCGTCGGGGTGGTTGCCCTTCCAGACCGCGACACCGACGACGACGACCCAGAGGCCGAACGCCGCGCCGATCCGCGCGGTCCACCGGCGGCGCGCCTCGCTGCGCGGGCTCACGGGCTGACCCGGCGGGCGGCGAGGTCGGCGTGCAGCGTCTCCAGCGCGGCGCGCGCGGCGGCCCGGGCGTCCTCGCCCACCGGGTGCTCGGAGAAGCGGGCCTCCCGGTAGAGCGCCGCCAGCGAGGCGATCGCCCGCGGGTCCAGGTCGAGCGACCGCAGCGTGCGCTGCACGAACTCGGCGGCCGTGTCGGAGGGTCGCGGCGGCACCCCGGCCTCCTGCACGCTCGCCTGGAGCCGCAGCCAGCACGCGACGATCCCGTTGCGGGGGCTGCCCTCCATGACCGCGTCGAGCTGGGCGGCCCGGTCCCGGCTGATCGACTCGGCGACCCGCTCCGGGAGCACGTCGAACGCGACCTCCTGCGGCGCCTCGGGCGGGTGCCAGCGGTGCAGCCACAGCCACCGCAGGCCGAGGAGGACCGCGACGCAGACCAGCAGCAGGACGGTGGTGGCGATGAGGTCACCCAGCCAGGACAGGTCCGCGATGGGTCGGATGTCCTTGGTGACCTCGCGCAGGTTGCCCGTCGTCGGACCGGCGTCGCTCGGCGACGGCGGGGGCGGCGGGGGCTGGAACACGTAGCGGCGACCCGAGTCGCGGAGCATCTGCACCGGACCGGTGGTGGCCGCCCAGACCAGGACCAGCAGACCGAGCACCACTCCGGCCGGCAGCAGCGCCGTCGGCGCCACCAGCGGGCGCCGCTCCCTCCCCGTCACGGGGGGAACACTAGACCCGCGTCTCGAGAAGATGCCGCAACGGCGGGCGCGGCATCCGCCCGGTCCGGCCAGGCGGGGCCCCGGGGTCCCGGGAACGACACCGGGCCCGGCCTCCACCACGGAGGCCGGGCCCGGTCGGGGTGCTGCGTGACCCGCTCAGAGGATCGGTGAGAACGGCTCGGTGCCGTTGACCAGGCTGAGGCCGGCGATCCCGGAGCTGGCCTGCGCGTACGCCAGCTCCTTGCTCAGGTCGCCCACGCCGTTGGAGCCGGCGAGCGGGGCGATGGCCACGGTCGACAGGACGCCGAGCGCCTTGCCGTCCGCGCTCATGAAGCCGCTGCCCGAGTCGCCCGGGATGCCGGGGGTCACCGTGTACACCGGGTGCGACCAGCCGCCGTCGGCCGGGTCGTCGCCCAGGCTCGAGCCGGTGTGCGGCGAGAGCTCCTGCACGCCGGCCCGCAGGCTGGAGTTGCCGTAGGTGTAGACCCGGTCGCCGGCCGCCGTACCGTCGGTGTCGATGCCGGTGGGGCCGCCCCAGAACGGCACGGACGGGTTGACCTTGCTCGTGTCGGCGCTGTCGACCTTCACCAGCGCGAGGTCGTTGTAGGCGCAGGTGTTGGGGTCCTTCTCGCCGTTCTTCTGCATGGTCAGCCAGGAGCTGTAGGCGAGCGTGCCGGTGCCGACCTGGGTGCCCTCGTCGACCAGGCTGCCGCCCTCGTTGAAGGTGACCTTGGTGCCGAGCGGCAGGGACTTGGTGCTGCAGCCGTCGGTGTCGGTCGCGGCGCCGGTGCCGGCGCAGTGCGCGGCGTAGCCGACGTAGGTGTTGCCCGCGCCGTCGGTGTACACGAAGTTCGCGGTGCACTGGGCGCCGTCGGTGTACATCATCGTGCCCGGGTGGATCGTGGCCGTGTCGGCGGGCGCGTAGCCCGCAGCGGCCTCCACCGGGGCGGTCGTCGCGGCGACGCCGGCCACGGCCATGACCGCGCTGGCACCGACCGCGGCGAGGGCGCGGATCCGAGACTTCTGCATGGAGGCGTTCCTTCCCAGAAAGGTTCGTGTCACCCGTCACAACGAGCCAGCCGGGCTGAGGTCACGGCCTCCGGGAACGCGAAGACCCCCGCCGGACGGGTCCGGCGGGGGTCTCGGTGCGGTGTGCGGAGGGTCAGTACGACGGCTGCGAGGGGTCGATCTGGTTCACCCAGGCGACCACGCCACCACCGACGTGCACGGCGTCGGCGTAGCCGGCGCCCTTGACGATGGCGAGCGCCTCGGCCGAGCGCACGCCCGACTTGCAGTGCAGCACGACCTGCTGGTTGTTGCCGGTGAGCTTCGAGAGCTCGTCGAAGGCGGACCCGTTCAGGAAGTCGCCCTTGGGGATCAGCACCGAGCCGGGGATCTTGTTGATCTCGTACTCGTTGGGCTCGCGGACGTCGACGAGCACGAAGTCGCGCGAGCCGTTCTCCCGCTCCTTGAGCATGTGCTCGAGCTGGGTGACCGAGATCGTCGCGTCGACGGCCGCGTCGGCCGCCTCGTCGGAGATCGCGCCGCAGAAGGCGTCGTAGTCGATCAGCTCGGTGACGGTGGGGTTGTCGCCGCACAGCGCGCAGCTCGGGTCCTTGCGGACCTTGAGCTTGCGCCACTCGAGCTCGAGGGCGTCGTAGATGACCAGCTTGCCGACGGCCGGGTCGCCGACGCCGGTGAGCAGCTTGATCGCCTCGTTGACCTGGATGGAGCCGATCGACGCGCACAGCACGCCCAGCACGCCGCCCTCGGCGCAGGACGGCACCATGCCCGGCGGCGGGGGCTCCGGGTAGAGGCAGCGGTAGCAGGGCGCGTCCTCTGCCAGCGTCGGGGCGAACACCGACGCCTGACCGTCGAAGCGGTAGATCGAGCCCCACACGTACGGGATCCCGAGGAAGTACGCCGCGTCGTTGACCATGTAGCGGGTCGCGAAGTTGTCGGTGCCGTCGACGATCAGGTCGTAGCCCTCGAAGACCCGCATCACGTTGTCGTTGTCGAGGCGCTCGTTGTGCACCACGACGTTCACGAGCGGGTTGACCTCGGCGATGGAGTCCCGGGCCGAGTCGGCCTTGGGGCGGCCGACGTCGCTCTGGCCGTGGATCACCTGGCGCTGCAGGTTGGACTCGTCGACCTCGTCGAACTCGGCGATGCCGAGGGTGCCGACACCGGCCGCGGCCAGGTAGAGCAGGGCCGGGCTGCCGAGCCCGCCGGCGCCGATGACCAGCACCTTCGCGTTCTTGAGCCGCTTCTGCCCGGTCATCCCGACGTCGGGGATGATCAGGTGCCGGCTGTAGCGGCGGACCTCGTCGATGGTGAGCTCGTCGGCCGGCTCGACCAGGGGTGGCAGGGACACGAACACTCCTCGGACTTCTTGGGCAGTTGCGTCGGGACAACAACACCCGGTCCGTCCATGTTCCCCGAGGCGGGAGGGGCATCCGTGCGGCGTCCCGTCATCCGGGCACTCACACCGGGTCGGCGAAGACCACCGCGTTGGAGAGGTACGTCGTGCCGTTCCAGTCCTCACAGGTGATGAGCACCAGCCGCCCCGGACCGCGCTGCCGGAACACCTTCGCGGCGTCGCGGGCCAGGCTCGCCTTGCGGTAGACGGTGACGCCGGTCACCGCGTAGCGGATCGTCCCGCGCGCCGTACGCACCCGCACCGGGTCGCCCGGCCGCAGCGTCTCGAGGTCGTCGAAGGCACCGCCGCCGGTGTGCACGGTGTGGCCCGTGACGAGGGCACCGCCGTGGGCCGCGCCCGGCACCGCGCCGCCGTCCCACCAGCCCAGCACCTGCGGGTCGCCGGGCGGCACCAGGACCCGGCCCGGTGCGCCGATGGGTACGACGGGCGCGTCGACGTGCAGCCGGGGCACCACCAGGCGCACCGGCCGCCCGGCGTGCGGGAGCCGCTCGTGCCGCGGTGGCGCGGCAGCGGCCCGCAGCTCGACGCGCGGCTCGACGAGGTAGGGCGGGGCCGCGACGAGGGTGCCGGTCACGCCCTCACCGGCGGACCGGGACCGGTCGACCAGCCCCGTGACGGCCGACCCGAGCAGCAGCAGGGCGGCCGCGACGGTGAGGGCGCAGACGGTGCCGAGCACGGCGACCCACCAGCGGTGGGCGCCGTGCTCGGCTGCAGCCTCAGGCCGGGACGTCACCGCGCCTGCGGAGGCCGAGGCCGGACCAGGCGGCACCCGCCAGGAGCAGCAGGCCACCGCCGAGCAGGGCCTGTCCCACCAGGACCCGGACGTCGGTCAGCGGAGCGCCCGCGAGGCCGGCGTCCACCGCGTTCGGCACGGCGGCCGAGGTGCCGCGCACCGCCGTGGTGCCCTTGACGACCGGCGTGCGCGACACGTGCGTGCCCTTCACGGCCGGCGTGCGTCCCGCGCTGGTGCCCTCGACCTCGGGCTCGGGCGTGGACGGCGTGACCGGCGTGGACGGGTCGTCCACCCCCTCGTCGACGCCCTGGACCTCACCGCAGGCGGAGCCGCTCTGGCGCGGCTTGGCCGTGACGGTCTGCGACACGGTCTGGGCGTTGCCCGCCCCGAACGTGTAGCCCGCGGCCGGCACCGAGACGAACCGCGTCGCCCCGTTGCCGAGGTCGGTGCTGGTCACCACGACGCCGGTCTGCGCGGCCGGGGCGGTGATGCTGCCGGCCGTGGTGCAGGTCGGCTCCGTCTGCGACGGGGCGTTCGGCGTGACCAGCGTCGGCTGCTCCACCTCGCCCGGGCAGTCCGCGCCCGCCTTCTGCGGCAGGACCGTCACCGTCCTGGTGGTGTCGGTCCCGGCCGGGAACACGTAGCTCGCCGACGCCGGGGCGTAGGTGAACGTGTACGTGCCCGGGCCGCTGCCGTTCGCGGCGCCACCGCTCACCGACACCCCGGCCGGCTGGGACGGCACCACGAGCGCGCCGGCCGCGGCGCAGCTCGGCGACGTCGCCGACGGGTACGCCGGAGTCACCGACGTGGCGGCCCGCGGGCACGCGTCGCCGCTGAGCTGCGGCAGGACCGTGACCGTCCGGCTCGTGTCGGTGCCCGCCGGGAACACGTGGGTGCTGTCCGGGGCGTACTCGAAGGTGTACGTGCCGGGTCCCGCACCGTCCTGGCCGCCGCCCGTGACGAGCACGCCGGCGGGCTGCGACGGCACCACGAGCCGGCCCGCCGTCTGGCAGGACGGGTCGGTGGCCGACGGGTAGCTCGGCGTGACCGACGTCTTGGCCGGCGGGTTCTCCGGGGCCGGGCAGGCGCTCACCGGGGGCTCGGGCGTCAGCTTCTCGGTGTTGGCGACGATCACCACCGAGTAGCCCTGCCCGTCGCCGAACCTGTCGCCGACGGAGACCGGGACGTCCTTGCCGGCGATCGAGCTGTTGTCGACCCAGATCGGGTTCTGGCCCCTCTGGCTCAGCTCACTGCCCCCGCCCGGCGTGTTCGTGTACTTGCACACGTAGGACTTGTGGATGTCCTGCGCCGCCTGGGCGGAGCCACCGGTCATCAGGACCAGGCCACCGGACATCATCACCACGCTCAGCGCGCCGAGCACGGCGGCTGTCCTCGCTCGCCACGACCGCCTGTGCGTCGCGACGTACCTGCTCTTCATCGAAGCCACCCCTGACATTCCTTCCTTGCCCCCCTCGTGGAGTCGCTGCGCCCCCGCAGCGACATGCGGGCAGGACGGAAGGAATGGCCGAGCAGACGACGCGCACAGCGCATCGCCTCGGTCTCAGGTTGGCCCCCCAGCCTGGCCCCGCAAGCGTCGGCACATGAGTGGCCGACGTTGTCCACAGTGACGCCTGAACGGACAGGACAACAGGGCCCAAACGGGTCATATTCACCGGCAAATCGGACCATTCGGTCCCGTTTCCGGTCCGCGGCCCGGCACACACCCCCAGGCTGCGTGCCGGCCGCGGACCAGTTCCCCCTGCGTCTGGCTCCCCGGCCACCCCCGGCCGCTCCCCCGATCGCCCTCCCAGTGTCCGTGATGTCCGGTTTGGTCGAACAGACCGACGCGGGTGGTTCGCTGCGGAAAACGGCTCGCGTCGGCTGACCGAACGGCCGATGGACGGCGTCCCGGGCGCCGGGATTACCGCGGAGTAGGCTCTGCCGCGTGACGACCACCCACGAACAGAAGCCCCGCGGCGGGCGCATGCCCCGCAACGCCCGCCGGGCCCAGCTGCTCGAGTCGGCGCTGGAGGTGTTCGTCGCCCAGGGCTACCACGCCGCCGCGATGGACGACATCGCCGAGAGGGCGGGCGTCTCCAAGCCGGTGCTCTACCAGCACTTCCCGGGCAAGCTCGACCTCTACCTCGCCCTGCTCGACCAGTCGTGCGACACGATCATCGAGGCGTCCAAGGACGCGTTGGCCTCGACCGACGACAACAAGCTCCGGGTCACGGCGACCATGCACGTCTTCTACGACTACGTGGCCAGCGCGCAGGGCGCGTTCCGGCTGGTGTTCGAGTCCGACCTGACCAACGAGCACGCGGTGCGCGAGCGGGTGGACCGGGTGACCCGGGAGTGCGCCGAGGCCATCGCCGAGGTGATCGCCGAGGACACCGGGCTGCCCACCGAGCAGTCGCGGCTGCTGGCGGTCTCGCTGGTGGGAATGGCTCAGGTCAGCGCGCGGTTCTGGCTGGACACCGCGCACGACCTCTCCCAGGAGGACGCGGCTACGCTCGTGGCAGGGCTGGCCTGGCGGGGCATCCGCGGCTACCCCCGCACAGACGAGCAAGCCTGAGCAGACCACATGACAGACACGACAGGAGGCCCTCCGGTGGAGGTCAAGATCGGCGTGCAGAACGCCACCCGCGAGCTGGTGCTCGACTCGAGCGAGTCCAGCGACGCCGTCGCGAAGGCGGTGTCGGCGGCACTGGAGGGCGACGAGAAGGTCCTCACGCTGTCCGACAGCAAGGGCCGGCGCGTGCTGGTCCCCACCGCGAAGCTCGCGTACGTCGAGATCGGCTCCCCCACTGCCGGGCAGGTCGGCTTCCGGTCCTAGGAGGGCCCAGGCGTCCCAGGCGTCCTAGGCTGCGAGGCCCAGCGCCTCCATGCGCTTCGCGTGGTTCTCCGTGAGCCGCGTGAACAGCCGGCCGATCGCGGCCAGGTCCATGCCGGGGCGGTCGACGCCGCCGGTCAGCAGGGCGGTCAGCGCGTCCCGGTCGGCGGCCACCCGCTGCGCCTGCGACAGCGCCTCGCCCATCAGCCGGCGGCCCCACAGGGCCAGCCGCCCGCCGAGGCGCGGCTCGGCCGCGATCGCCTTGCGGACCCGGTCGACGACGAACGCCGACTGCCCGGCGTCGGAGAGGCTCTCGATGATGATCGCGCGGGTGTCGGAGTCCACGAACGTGGCGATCTCGCGGTAGAAGTCCGCGGCGAGCCCGTCACCCACGTAGGCCTTCACCAGCCCTTCGAGCCAGTCGGCGGGCGCCGTACGCAGGTGGAAGGCGTCGAACGGCGCCACGAACGGAGCCATCGCCTCGAACGGGTCGGCGCCCAGCTCCACGAGCCGCTGCCGGAGCCCCTCGAAGTGCGCGAACTCGGTGGAGGCCATCCGGGCCAGCTCCGCCTTGTCGGGCAGCCCCGGGGCCATCTTGGCGTCCTCGCTGAGCCGCTCGAAGGCCGACATCTCGCCGTACGCGATGACGCCCAGGAGGTCGACGACCGCCGCCAGGTAGACCGGGTCGGCGAAGGCCACCGGCAGGTCCGAACGGCCCGGTTCCGCCGGCGATTCAGTCATAGCGGCACCCTACCGATAGACTGGCGGCGTACCGCCGTCGATTGCACGACGCGCGACGCCCCTCCACGAGGGCTGTCCTGCGGGAGCCGACGGCAACCAGACGTTCGCGTCCAGTGCCCATGTGTCACCACAGGTGGCACCGAAGAGAACAGGCAAGATCCTGACCACCTTCCGAGAGCTCGGGGTGCTCCCCGAGATCGCCGACGCCCTCGAGCGCGTCGGCATCATCACCCCCTTCCCGATCCAGGAGATGACCCTGTCGGTCGCCCTCATGGGCACCGACCTCATCGGCCAGGCCCGCACCGGCACCGGCAAGACCCTGGCCTTCGGTATCCCGGTCCTGCAGCGCACCGTCGCCCCGCACGACCCGGACCACGCCGACCTCGCCGCCCCGGACAAGCCGCAGGCGCTGGTCGTCGCCCCCACCCGTGAGCTCGCGCTGCAGGTCTCCAACGACCTCTCGGTCGCCAGCGCCGACCGCGGCACGCGGGTGCTCACGGTCTACGGCGGCGTCGGCTACGACACCCAGCTCGACACCCTCAAGACGGGCGTCGACGTCGTCGTCGGTACGCCGGGCCGGCTGCTCGACCTGGTCAACCGCCGGGCGCTCGACCTCGCGCACGTGAAGGTGCTGGTCCTCGACGAGGCCGACGAGATGCTGGACCTGGGCTTCCTGCCGGACGTCGAGCGGCTCATCTCCAAGACGCCGGAGACCCGGCAGACGATGCTGTTCTCGGCCACCATGCCGGGCGCGATCGTGTCGCTGGCCCGCACGCACATGCGGCACCCGATGAACATCCGGGCCGAGTCCGGCGACGCGCAGCAGACCGTCCCGGCCACCGCGCAGTTCATCTACCAGGTGCACGACCTCGACAAGCCCGAGCTCGTCTCGCGCATCCTGCAGGCCGAGAACTCCGGCCTGACGATCGTGTTCACCCGCACGAAGCGGGCCGCCCAGCGGCTCGCCGACGACCTGCAGGAGCGCGGCTTCGACGCCAGCCCGCTGCACGGCGACATGCAGCAGGTCTCCCGCGAGAAGGCGCTCAAGCGGTTCCGCGAAGGCAAGCTCAAGGTGCTCGTCGCCACCGACGTCGCCGCCCGCGGCATCGACGTCGCCGACGTCACGCACGTCATCAACTACAGCTGCCCCGAGGACGAGAAGACCTACGTGCACCGGATCGGCCGCACCGGCCGCGCCGGCGCCTCCGGTGTCGCGGTGACCTTCGTGGACTGGGCCGACGTGACCCGCTGGAAGGTCATCAACCGGCAGCTCGACCTGCCCTTCGACGAGGTGCTGGAGACGTACTCCACCTCCGAGCACTTCTTCCACGACATGGGCATCGCGCCGGGCACCAAGGGCCGGCTGGTGCCCGAGAAGCCCGCGGAGCCGCGCGCTTCCTCGTCCGAGGGTGGCCGTTCCGGGGGTCGCTCCGGCGGGTCAGGCTCGGGCTCGGGCGAGCGGGCCGCCGCCGACCGGCCGCGCCGCAACCGCAGCCGCACCCGGACCCGCAGCGGCCAGCCGGTCGACGCCGCCGCTCCCGCGACCGCGTCATCTGCCTCCAGTGCAGAGACCGAGGGCGACAACCAGCCCGCGGCCGCCCGCACCCGCCGGCGTCGTCGCCGCAGCAGCGGCAGCAAGGCGAGCAGCACCCCGAGCGAGTGACCGTGACGAGGGGGCCCGCTTGCCAGATTCCCAGGGTCCCCTGTTGAACCTGCACACCCCTGCTGTTTGAACGGCAGGGGTGTGACAGTTTCCAGGGGCCCTGGGAGGCTGTCACCTCGTCTGACGCGCTCAGGCCACCACGACGACCGTGGTCCCGACCGGCGCGAAGTCCCACAGCGCCTTGGCGTCGGGACGCCACTGCCGGATGCAGCCGTGCGACTGCGGGGTGCCGAGCTGGTCGCGGGTCTGCACCTGGGCGCCGTCGAGCACCGGGATGTCGTGGAAGCCGATGGCGGCGTTGGGGCCGTGCGCGAAGCGCACCATGTACTTCATGGTCCCGGAGTCGTCGATCCCGACCGCGTCCATCGACTTGGAGTACACGCTGTAGGTGCCGGGCTGCAGGTTGTCGCTGACGCTGCCGGACACCAGGTAGGTGCGCTGCACCGTGTCCTGCTCGTCGCCGACCAGCCAGACCCGCTGGGCGCCGATCGCGAACACGACGCGCCGCCCGGAGCCGCTGTCGGCGGGCAGGGTCGGGGCGTTCACCTTGCTGGTCGCCTGGTCACCGCGGGGGCTCGTGGTCGGCGTGCTGTCGGCGAGGGCCAGGGAGCCGGGCTGGTCGTTCGGCTCGACCTTGCTCTGCCGGGGCAGGTTCGCGGCGGCGGCCGGGCCGGTGTCGACGGGCAGCAGCCCCATGCCGCCGAGGACGGCCACCAGGGTCACGCCGAGTGCGCTCACGGCCGCACCGAGGCGGTTCCACCGGGGACGGGTCGGCGCCACACGGCGGCCCGAGGGGCGGCCGCGCACCTCACGGTGGCGTCCCATGCGCGCCACAGTAGTGGCGCTACCCCCGACGTTGCGTGAGACCCGCCGCGACGGCGCGATAGGCCTCGGCGCCGCGGTGCGTGCGGGTGGTGCCGAGGATCGAGCGGCCCGCGGCCGGCGCCTCGGCGAACCGGATCGACTTCGGGATCGGCGGCTCGATGACCTCGAGCTGGTACGTCTCCGAGATGTTCTCCAGCACCGCACGCGCGTGGTTGGTGCGCCCGTCGTACAGCGTCGGCAGCACGCCCCAGACCTCGAGCTTGCGGTTGGTGAAGCGGCGTACGTCGTGCACGGTGTCCAGCAGCTGGCCGACGCCGCGGTGCGACAGGGTCTCGCACTGCAGCGGTATGAGCACGCCCTGCGCGGCGGTCAGCGCGGCCACGGTGAGCACGCCCAGCGAAGGCGGGCAGTCCAGCAGCACCCAGTCGTAGTCCAGGTCCTCGATCGCCATCTTCACCACGTGCTCGCGGCCGGTGCGGGTGAGCAGGTCGGCCTCGGCGCGGGCCAGCTCGATGGTCGCGGGCAGCAGATCGACGCCGTCGTCGGTCTCCAGGATCACCTCGGAGACGTCGAGCCCCGTGGTCAGCACGTGGTGCACCGACAGCTCGAGGTCCTCGGGGTCGATGCCGAGCGAGAAGGTCAGGCAGGCCTGCGGGTCGAGGTCGACGAGCAGGACCCGCTGCCCGAGCTCGGCGAGCGCGGCACCGAGGGACGCGACGGTGGTCGTCTTGGCGACGCCACCCTTCTGGTTGGCGACCGCGAGGACCCGGGTCTTGGTGGCAGGCACGAGCACCATCATGCCCGAGCCGTGTTGCGACCGGGTCGTCCGTCCGGGAATGCTGGACGCCATGTCGCGCCCCACCGCCCTCGTCACCGGTCCGACCTCGGGCATCGGCCTCTCCTTCGCCCACCAGCTGGCCGCGGCTGGGCACGACCTGGTGCTGGTCTCACGCAACGAGGAGCGCCTGGAGAAGCTCGCCGCGGAGCTGCGGGCGCGGTACGGCGTCGAGGCGGAGGTGCTCGTGGCGGACCTCGGGGACCGGGCCGCCCTGGCACCGGTGGAGGTCCGGCTCGCCGACCCCGCACGGCCGGTCGACCTGCTGGTGAACAACGCCGGTCTCGGGCTGAAGCACAAGTTCCTGGAGAACAGCATCGAGGAGGAGCAGTACCTCCTCGACGTGCTGGTCACCGCCGTCCTGCGGCTCACCCACGCCGCGCTCGGCCCGATGGTGGCCCGCGGCAGCGGCGCGATCGTCAACGTGTCGAGCGTCGCCGGCTACCTGCCCCGCGGCACCTACAGCGCGGCCAAGGCGTACGTCACCTCGCTGAGCCAGTGGGCGGACCTGACCTACCGCGACCGGGGCGTGCACGTGATGGCCCTCCTGCCGGGCTTCGTGCGCACCGAGTTCCACGGGCGGATGGACGTCAGCCAGGACTCGGCGCCGTCGTGGATGTGGCTCGACCGGGACCGGCTGGTGGCCGACGCGCTGCGGGACCTGAGCCGGGGCCGGACGATCTCGGTGCCGAGCAAGCGCTACAAGGCGCTCAGCACGCTGGCCCGGTACACCCCCGCCGGGGTGCAGGCCCGCTTCCAGGGCCTGGGCCGCGGCTAGTGCTCGGTCTCTCCCGGGTCGACCGGCTGCGGCGCGCCGTACGCCGCGGGCCGCTGCCCCGGCACCTCGGTCTCGTGATGGACGGCAACCGGCGCTGGGCCCGGGCCGCGGGGCTCGACGTCCGGGCCGGTCACCGGGCGGGGGCCGAGCACATCGAGGACGTGCTGCGCTGGTGCGAGGGCGTGGGCATCGACCACCTGACGGTCTACGTGCTCTCCGCCGACAACATCCGCCGGCGCGGCGACACCGAGATCGACCACCTGATGACCCTGCTGGAGACGGTGGTCCCGGCGAAGGTGCTCTCCCGCGGCCGTCACTGGCGGCTGCACGTCTCGGGTGACACCTCCCTGCTGCCGGCGACGACCCGGGCCGCGCTCGACGACGCCGTCGCCGGCACCGAGGCCGGCCGCGCGCACCTCACCCTCGCCATCGGGTACGACGGGCGGGCCGACATCGTGCACGCCGTGCGGGCGGCCGTCCTGGAGCTCGCGCCGCACGGGACGGCGCCCGATGTCGACGCGATCACCCGCTGCCTGCCGGGCGGCCCGGTGAAGGACATCGACCTCGTGGTCCGGACCAGCGGCGAGACCCGGCTGTCGGGGTTCTTCCCGTGGCAGAGCGTGGGTGCGGAGCTGTACCTCTCCACCACCATGTGGCCGGCCTTCTCCGAGACGGAGTTCCTGCGGGCGCTGCGCGACTACGGCGAGCGGACGGTCCGCCGGGCTCAGTCGTCGACGACGCCCGCCCACGGCTGACGGGCCGGCACCGCCTGCCCGGGGCCGCAGGAGACCCGGAAGTCGCACCAGCCGCAGCGCTCGCCGACCCGGGCCGGGAACCGCTCGTCGGCCACGGCGGCGGACAGGCCGGCCTCGAAGGCCGCGTCGAGGCGGGCGAGCTCGCCCGCCAGCTCGTCGGCCCGGCGCAGGTGCTCGCCGAGGGACTCCTCCGTGTGGTCCCAGACGAGGACGTCGCCGGTCGGCAGGTGGTGCAGCTCGACCCGGGTGCAGGGCCGGCGCAGCGTGCGCGCGGCACCTGCGGCGTACACCGCCAGCGCCAGCGAGGAGCGCGCGTGGTCGACCGTGAGCACCGAGCGGCCGGTCTTGTAGTCGACCACCACCACGCCCTCGCCCCGGTCGTCGAGCCGGTCGACCCGGCCCCACAGGGACGCGCACCTGGTGGTCACCGAGACGGTGCGCTCGATCCCCAGCGGCACGTCGTCGGGGTCCACGTCCGCCAGGTAGCGCTCGACCTGCGCGCGGGCCCGCTCCCGGGCCGCGACGACCTGCCGGCCGTCGCGGAACCCGTCGGTCAGCCACCCGCTCGCCAGCAGCGCCCCGCCGGCCTGCGGGGTGCGGCGGTCCCGCGGCAGGTCCCACCACCGGGCCAGGGCGTTGTGCACCGCGGCGCCCACGGAGTTGTGCCCCCACGGCGGGCCCTTGGGCGGCGTCGGCCGGTCGAGGTAGGCCATCCGGTAGCGCCGCGGGCAGTCGAGGTAGGTGCCCAGGCGGGCGGGGGTGGCCGGGTACAGCGGCTCCGGCATCCCGTCGAGCGTGGGCTGGCTCACGGGACCGTGGCCTGCACAGATGCGGCGACGGCGGGCGTGGCATCCGCGCCCGGTCCGGCCAGGCCGAGCCGCGAGAGCGCAGTGGGCTGCGCCGAGCGGTGAGAGCGCCGCCGGCCGGGATGCGGGGCCGCGGACGCCGCCGCAGCCGAGAAGGGCACGGTCTAGCCCTCGCCCGCGATGAAGGCACGTATCGAGTCCGCGACCAGCTGCACGGCGATGGCCGACAGCAGCAGGCCGGAGATCCGGGAGACCAGCACGACGCCGCCCTCGCGGAGCAGCCGCAGGATCGGCAGCGAGAAGCGCATCGCGAGCCAGATAGCCACGTGCACGAGCACCACGCCGAGCGCGACGGCCACGAACTCCGCGACGTGGTTCACCCCGCGGGAGAGCACCATCGTGGCGACGATCGCACCCGGGCCGGCGAGCAGCGGGGTGCCGAGCGGCACGAGTGCGACGTTCACGTCGGAGGACGCGGTGGGTGTCTCCTCCTTGCCGGTCAGCAGCTCCAGGGCGACGAGCAGGAGCAGCAGGCCGCCGGCTCCCTGCAGCGCGGGCAGCGAGATGCCGAGGTAGTCGAGGATCCGCTGACCGAAGAACGCGAACGCCACGATCACGCCGAAGGACACCGCGACCGCCTGCCAGGCAGCCCGCCGCACCGAGGCCTGCGACCGGCCCCGGGTCAGGGACAGGAACAGCGGGATCGTGCCGACCGGGTCCATGATCACGAACAGCGTCACGAAGACCTCGGTCAGCAGGCTGAGGCTGACGACGGCGCTCACGCGTCCACGACCCCGGGGGTGCGGCGGCCGGACGCCGCGGCGGCGCTTGCGGCGAGGTCGAGCAGCCGCTCGAGCTCCTCCGGGGCGGTCGTGTTGCAGCCGAGCTCGTGGTCGACCTTGCCGGTGCCGTGGTGGTCGCTGGAGCCGGTGACCACCAGGTCAAGGTCGCGGGCGAGCGCTCGCAGCGCCTCTCGGGTGGCGAAGTCGTGGTCCTCGTGGTCGACCTCGAGACCGGACAGCCCGACGTCGCGCAGCCCGGCGATGCCGTACGCGTCGAGCGCGCTGTGGTTGTGCCGCGACGCCCACGGGTGCGCGAGCACGGTGACCCCGCCGGCCGCGGCGACGGTGCCGATCATGTCCTCGAGGTCGGCGGCGTAGCGGTGCACGTAGGCCGGGCCCTGCGGTCCGAGGTAGGTGTTGAACGCCTCGTTGCGGTCCTGGACCACACCGAGGGCGACCAGCGCGTCCGCGACGTGCGGCCGTCCCATGGCCGCGGTCTCGCCGGCCACGCGTCGTACGTCGTGCACGTCGATGTCGATGCCGAGCGCACGCAGCCGCTCCAGGGTGGCCGGCAGCCGGGAGTTGCGGCCGTCGAGGACCCGTCGCAGCTCGCGGCCGAGGGGCGGGTACGTCGGGTCGGGGAGGTAGGCCAGCAGGTGGACGCCGTACCCGGCGAACGTGCAGCTCACCTCGATGCCGCGCACCAGCCGCATCCCGGTGCCCTCGGCGACGTCGACCGCCTCGTCCCAGCCCTCGGTGGTGTCGTGGTCGGTGAGCCCGAGCACGTCGATCCCCTCGGCGTGCGCACGCTTGACCAGGTCCGCCGGCGACTCGGTGCCGTCGGAGCGGTTGGAGTGCGTGTGGAGGTCGATGCGCACCCGGAGAGCCTAGGGCGTGGCTCGAGCGGATGCCGCGTCAGCGGGCGTGGCGTCCGCGCCCGGTCCGGCCAGGCGGAGGTGCGAGAGCGCAGCGGGCTGCGCCGAGCGCCGACAACGCAGCCGGCCGGGATGCGGGGCCGCGCACGCCGCGGCAGGCGTGAGAGACGCGCCCGAGGGGCGTGGCTCGAGCGGCTGCCGACCTCACCAGGCCGGTGGGCTGCCCCCGAAGGGCAGGTCGATCAGCTCCGGGCCGAGGTCGGCGATGTTCATCAGGATCCACTCGTCCTTGAGCATCAGCGCCGCCGACGCGGGCCGGAGCACCAGCCACAGCCA
>DASTGV010000145.1:0-14002 GCA_035718765.1 Nocardioidaceae bacterium | reverse complement strand
CCGGAGAACCAGGACAGCAACTTCACCTGGGCCGAGTTCGTGCGCCGCACCAACGACGAGCTCGTCGCCGGCTGGGGCAACCTGGTCAACCGCACCGCGACCATGATCGCCAAGAGCTTCGGGGAGATCCCGGAGGCGGGCACCCTCGAGGACGGCGACCGGGCTCTCCTCGGCACCGTCGAGCGGGCGTTCGGCACGGTCGGCGGCCTCGTCGAGCGGCACCGCCAGAAGGCCGCCCTGGCCGAGGCGATGCGGACCGTCGCCGAGGTGAACCGCTACGTCTCCGACAACGCGCCCTGGAAGCTCAAGGGCGACGACGAGCGGGACCGGCTGGCCACGATCCTGCACGTCACGGCGCAGGCGGTCGCCGACTGCAACCTGCTGCTGTCGCCGTTCCTGCCGCACAGCGCGAACGACGTGGACGTGGTGCTCGGCGGGACGGGCCGGGTCGCCCCGATGCCGGAGATCCGCGAGGTCGAGGACCTGGACGGCGGCCCGTCGTACCCGATCCTCACCGGGGAGTATTCCGGCTTCCCGGCCTGGGCCCGGCGGCCGGTCGTGCCCGGCACCAAGGTGGAGAAGCCGGTGCCGGTGTTCACCAAGCTCGACCCGTCCGTCGTGGACGAGGAGCTGGCCCGGCTCTCGGGCGAACCCGCATGACGCTGCACCCGCAGTCCGTGGCGGCGCTCGAGCTGTGGGCGCAGGGTCCGAGCGTCACCGACCCCGGCTTCGGCGCCGACGGGATCGCGGCCATGCGCCGCGACGCGCTCGCGGCCGCCGCGGCGGAGGAGAAGGAGCCGGTCGACCGGGTCGAGGACGTCGACGCCGACGGCGTGCGCTGCCGGCTCTACGTGCCGGCCGGCGCCCGCCGCACGGTGCTGTTCCTGCACGGCGGCGGGTTCGTGTTCGGCGACGTGGACACCCACGACGGCCAGTCGCGGCGGATCGCGAACCGGACCGGCTCGGCGGTGCTGGCCGTGGACTACCGCCGCCCGCCCGAGCACCGGTTCCCGGCCGCACCCGACGACGTGGACACCGCGCTGGGCTGGCTGCTCGCGCAGCTGCCCGGGCTCGGGCTCGACCCGGCCCGTGTCGTCGCGCTCGGCGACAGCGCGGGCGGCAACCTCGCGCTGGTCGCGGCGCTGCGCAACCCCGGGGTGCTCGCGGCCACCGTCCTCGTCTACCCGTTCGTGGACGCCACCGCGTCGATGCCCTCTTACGCCCGCACCGACGGCGGCCTGACCCGGGCGCAGGGGGAGTGGTTCATCCGGCAGTACATTCGCGACGAGCGCGACCTCGTCGACCCCGACCTCACACCGTTCCTCGCGACGTCGTTCGCCACGCTGCCTCCGACGTACGTCCAGGTGGCCGAGCACGACGTGCTCGCCGACGAGGACGTGGAGCTGGCCCGCCGGCTCGCGGACGCCGGCGTGCCGGTCGAGACCACGGTGTACGACGGGATGGTCCACGGCTTCTGGCGGAACCCGCAGCTGTTCGACGCGGCCGAGGTCGCGCTCGCTGACGCGGCGGCTTTCCTCGACCGGCACGCGTAGGGCGGCCCGGCGGCTCTGCCACAATTCGGGTCATGCGCGTCCACCTCGGCTCCGACCACGCCGGCCTCGAGCTCAAGGAGCACCTGCTGAACTGGCTCGCGGACAACGGCTTCGAGGCCGTCGACCACGGACCGTTCGTCTACGACGCCCTCGACGACTACCCGGTGTTCTGCCTGCGCGCGGCCGAGGCTGTCGCCGCCGACTGGCAGGACGGCGAGGAGAGCCTCGGTGTCGTGATCGGCGGCTCGGGCAACGGCGAGGCGATCGCGGCCAACAAGGTCAAGGGCGTGCGCTGCGCCCTGGCGTGGAGCGAGGAGACCGCGACGCTCGCGCGCGAGCACAACGACGCCAACGTGGTGTCGGTCGGCGGCCGGATGCACACCGTCGAGGACATGACCCGCTTCGTCGAGGTGTTCCTCGGCACCGCGTACAGCGGCGAGGAGCGGCACACCCGCCGGATCGGGATGCTGACCGACTACGAGAAGACCGGGAACCTCCCGCCGCTCCCGGAGTCCGCTCTCGGCCACGGGCCGAGCCAGTCCTTCTGAGATGCCCGAGGGCCACACCCTGCACCGCCTCGCGACGGCGGTGCGCGAGCGGTTCGCCGGCCGGACCGTCGCGGTCAGCAGCCCGCAGGGCAGGTTCGCGGAGTCCGCGCGTCTCGTCGACGGCACCGAGCTGGTCACCGCCGAGTCGTTCGGCAAGCACCTGTTCGTCAGCTTCGCCCACGAGCGGTTCGTGCACGTGCACCTCGGTCTCTACGGCAAGCTCGACCTGTACGACGGTCCGCCACCGCCGCCGGTGGGACAGGTCCGCATGCGGATCGCGGCGGGGCCGCCCCGTCCGGCGTACGCAGACCTGCGGGGCGCCACCGCCTGCGAGCTGCTCACCGCCGAGCAACGTGACGCGATCCTCGACCGTCTCGGCCCCGACCCGCTGCGCGACGACGCCGACTGGACCCGGGCCTGGGACCGGGTGCACCGCAGCCGGGCCCCGATCGGCGGGCTGCTGATGGACCAGGCCGTGCTGGCCGGAGTGGGCAACGTGTACCGGGCCGAGGTGCTGTTCCGGCACCGCCTGCACCCGCTGCGTCCGGGCACCTCGGTGCGCCGCGGCCGGTTCGAGGCGCTCTGGGAGGACCTGGTCGAGCTGATGCGGGAGGGGGTCCGCACCGGGCGGATCGACACCGTGCACACGGCGCACACGCCGGAGGTGATGGGGCGCGCGCCGCGGGTCGACGACCACGGCGGCGAGGTCTACGTCTACCGCCGGCAGGGTCAGCCCTGCCACGTGTGCGGCACCCGGGTCCGCACCGAGGTGCTGGGCGGCCGCAACCTGTTCTGGTGCCCGCGCTGCCAGCCGGTCTTCCGGTCCCGCGCTCGCTCGCTGTGACCTGGCTCCCGACTCACCCGAACCGTGGGCAACGCGCGTCCGCGCCCACTAGGGTCGGGGCGTGGTCGCCGCGTCCCATCCCGACCGCCTGTCCCGCGTGCCCGTGGGCCGGGCGCTGAGCCGTTCCTGGAACCGCCAGGTCCGCCGAGTCCGGGAGTCCGAGCTCGCCCCCGCGCTCCTGCTGTGCGCGGCCTGCGTGCTCATCGGGATCTCCCAGTACGCCGTGGTGTACGTGCCGCTGACCACGCTGGTGATCCCGATGGTGATCGGGAACCTCGTGCTCAGCCCGCGCACGCTGCCGTGGACGGTGGTGTTCGCGCTCGGGGTGCTCGTGATCGTCGTCGCCGCCCGACCGGAGCTGCTGACCGGCCTCCGGGTCGGCGGCATCCTGGTGATCTTCCTGATCGGCCTGGTCATCCTGGTCTCCTCGTTCCGTCGCACCCGACTGGGTGTGGCGGGGGCGCGCGGCGAGTCGATGCTCGTGGACCTGCGCGACCGGATCCTGAGCCAGTCGCAGATCCCGGAGCTGCCCAAGGACTGGTACGCCGAGGCGGTGCTCCGCTCGGCCGGCGGCTCGTCGTTCGCCGGGGACTTCCTGGTCGCGGCGCGGTCCCGCGACGGTTCGTCGCTGCAGGTCGTGGTGGTCGACGTCTCCGGCAAGGGGGAGCAGGCCGGGTCGCGGTCGCTCCAGCTGTCCGGTGCCTTCGGCGGCCTGCTGGGGGCGCTCCCCGCCGAGGGCTTCCTGCCGGCCGCGAACGACTACCTGCTCCGGCAGAACTGGGGCGAGGGGTTCGCCACGGCGGTGCACCTGGACATCGACCTGCGCACCGGTGTGTTCGAGCTGCGCTCGGCCGGCCACCCGCCCGGTGTCCAGCTGCACGCGGGGTCGGGCCGCTGGCAGGTGCACGAGGCCGACGGCCCGGTCCTCGGGCTGATGCCGCGCGCGGAGTTCTCCGTGGTCCGCGGCCGCGTCGACCGGGGTGACGCGCTGCTGCTGTTCACCGACGGGCTCGTGGAGACGCCACAGCGGGACATCTCGCTGGGCATCGACAAGCTGCTCGGCCAGGGCGAGGCGCTGCTGCGGGCCGGGTTCGAGAAGGGCGCCTACCGGCTCATCGACCGCCTCGAGTCGATGCACGACGACCGGGCGCTGTTCCTGCTGCACCGGCGCTGACGGCCGGACCCGGCGACCTCGTCGTCCGGCGGGGGCCGGGAGGGTGTGTGGAGCGGATGACGGGAATCGAACCCGCGTAGCTAGTTTGGAAGACTAGGGCTCTACCATTGAGCTACATCCGCGTGCGTTCCGTGGGGTCGGTGACCCCGCCGGAGGCGGCACCATGGTGCCACAGGACGCCGGCTCCTCTCGATTGGGGTTCGCGCACGCCTCTCCCGTAGACTCCCGGGGGCTCCTGACCGGAGCCGTGAGACCGGTGGCCGGGAGACCGGGGCGTAGCGTAGTGGCTAGCGCGCCTGCTTTGGGAGCAGGAGATCGCAGGTTCGAGTCCTGTCGCCCCGACCAGCACGTCGCCGCACGACGTGCGCCGGACCCTCCGACCCACGACCGAACCGGTGCGCCGCGCGCCCCGCACGCCGTACGACCCGATGAGCCAGGACGACTGGCGAGATGATTGAGGAGAACCACCTGTGAAGAGCGCCGTCGAGACTTTGAGCCCGACCCGGGCCAAGCTCACCGTCGAGGTGCCCTTCGAGGAGCTCAAGCCGAGCCTCGACGCGGCGTACAAGAAGATCGCCCAGCAGATCAACGTCCCGGGCTTCCGCCGGGGCAAGGTGCCGCCGATGGTCATCGACCGTCAGGTCGGCCGCGGCGCGGTCCTCGACGAGGCGATCAACGAGGCGGTGCCGAAGCTGTACGTCGAGGCACTCCAGGCCAACGAGCTCGAGCCCCTGGCGCAGCCGGAGATCGAGATCACCAAGCTCGAGGACAACGAGACCCTCGAGTTCAGCGCCGAGGTCGACGTCCGGCCCGAGATCGACCTGCCCGACTACTCCGGCCTCGTGGTCACCGTCGACGACGTCGCGGTCACCGACCAGGACGTCGAGGAGCAGGTGCAGAACCTCCGCGAGCGCTTTGCGAGCCTCACCGAGGTCGAGCGGCCCGCCGCCGATGGTGACTTCGTGGTCATGGACCTGGTCGCCCGCAAGGACGGCGAGGTCGTCGAGGGCGCCCAGGTGTCCGGGATGAGCTACCAGGTCGGCAAGGGCGGCATGCTCGACGGCCTGGACGAGGCGCTCACCGGCATGGCCGCGGGCGACGAGCGGACCTTCACCTCCAAGCTGGTCGGCGGCGACCTGCTCGGCGAGGACGTCGAGGTCGAGGTCAAGGTCACCTCCGTCAAGGAGCAGGAGCTGCCGGAGCTCGACGACGACTTCGCGCAGACCGCCTCCGAGTTCGACACCGTCGGCGAGCTCACCGAGGACGTCCGCACCCGGCTCTCCCGCGGCAAGCGCCTGGAGCAGGCCGCGGCTGCCCGCGACGCGGTGCTCGAGAAGCTGCTCGACCTGGTCGAGGTCCCGCTGCCCGAGGGTGTCGTGGACTCCGAGCTGTCCGCCCGCAAGGAGCAGATCCAGCAGCAGCTCGCGATGGCCGGCATGACCATGGAGCAGTACCTCGACGGCGAGGAGCAGACCGTCGACGAGTTCGAGGCCGACCTGGAGAAGCGGGTCCGCGACGCCGTCGCCGCCCAGTTCGTGCTCGACCAGGTGGCCAAGAAGGAGGAGATCGGCGTCAACGAGGGCGAGCTCCAGGAGCACCTCATGCGCCGCGCCCAGCAGTCCGGCCAGAACCCGCAGGAGTTCATCCAGCACATGCTGGAGCACAACCACATCCCGGAGATGGTCTCCGAGGTGGTGCGGGGCAAGGCTCTGGCCACGATCGTCGAGGCCGCCACCGTCACCGACGAGTCCGGCAACCACGTCGAGCTGAAGAACCTCCAGCCCGACGGCACCATCGCCGACCCGGCCGACGTCGAGGCGGAGCAGACCGAACAGGTCGAGCAGACCGAGCAGACCGAGCAGCCCACCGAGCAGACCGAGCAGCCCACCGAGACGCCGGAGGGCGAGCAGGCGCAGGCCTGATCCTCCGAGACTCTCCGACGGCCCGTGTCACCGCGTGTGACACGGGCCGTTGACATACCTCGGGTATGCCACCGACACTGTCGCGATGACCTCCACGACCGCCCCGCGGCCGCGGGCCGGAGTGCTCGGCGCCCTGGCGCTGGCCGCCGACACGGCCGACGAGATCGTGCTGGGCACCGTCCGCGACGTGCACGGCGCCGTTGCCACGCGGGTGCGCACCCTCACCGGCCGACCGGCCGGCACCGGACCGGTCACCACTGCCGTCTACTCCGGGATCGGGTGCGGGCTACGGGCGACCAGCCACGGGCTGCGGGCCGCCGACCGCCGGGTCGGTGCCCGCATCGAGGAGTCGCACGCGGGTCGCGTGCTGGTCTCCGCCGTCAACGGCTTCATCGGCGACCGGCTCGCCGAGCAGGGCTCGGACCTCGCGATCAGCATGGCGGTCCGGGTGGGCCACCGCGACGTGGCCCCGGACCGGGCCTCCCTGGCCGCGGCGTTCCCGGCCGCCACCGGCGACGTCGTCGTCTTCCTGCACGGCCTGGCCGAGCCGGACACCGCGTGGCTGTCGCAGGCTGAGGAGCGCGGCGGCTGCTACGGGGACCGGCTCGCGGAGCAGGGCTGGACCCCGGTCTACCTCCGTGCCAACACGGGCCTGCCGATCGTCGAGAACGGCGTCGCCCTCGCCTCCCTGCTCGACGACCTGGTGGCCGCCTGGCCCACCCCGGTACGTCGGATCGCGCTGGTCGGGCACTCGATGGGCGGGCTCATCATGCGCGCCGCGTGCGCGGTCACGACGGACGCCCCGCAGTCGTGGGCCGATCTGGTGACGAACGTGGTGACGCTCGGCACCCCGCATCTGGGCGCCCCACTGGAGCGGGGCGTGGCGCTCGGGGCCCGGGCGCTCGGCCTGCTGCCCGAGTCCGCGCCGTTCGGCCGGATCCTGGAGTACCGCTCGGTGGGGATCCTGGACCTGCGTGGGGGCCTGGCCGGCGACGTCCAGAACCTGCCGCACGCGCGGTACCACCTCGTCGCCGCCACCTTGGCCTCCTCGCGCCGGCACCCCGTCAGTGAGACGCTCGGGGACGGGCTGGTGCGCTTCCCGTCCGCGACCGGACGGCCCCGCCGCGGACCGGACATGTTCCCGGGCGCCGACGTGCTGCACATCCGCGGGGGCCACTTCGACCTGCTCAACCACCCCGAGGTCGACGACGCCTTGCGTGCCTGGCTCGCCTGAGCCTGCCGCACGAGACCCGACACCAGGAGACGCCGTGCCCCAGCCCCTGCCGATCAGCGCCTCGGTCGACATCGCCGCACCGCCCGACCGGGTGTGGGCACTGGTCGGCGACGTCACCCGGATGCCGGAGTGGAGCCCCGAGCTGCGCCGGCTCCGGCTTCTCGGTCGGGGTCCGGTCCGTCCCGGCTCGACGCTGCTCGGCGTGAACCGTCGCGGCTGGGCCGCCTGGCCCACCTCGTCGACGGTGACACGGCTGGAGCCCGGCCGGGCGGTGGCGTGGCGCACCCGGGAGAGCGGTGCCACCTGGACCTACGAGCTCGAGGCCGCCGACGGCGGCACCCGGCTCACCGGGCGACGCGACCTGCCTCGGTTCACGGCGCTGACCACGCTCCTCGGGCCGGTGATCGGCGGTGCCGCGGGGCACGACCGTGAGCTCGCAGAGGGGATCCGCACGACGCTGGGACGGATCAAGGACGCCGTCGAGACGGCCTGACCTGCGCCACGACGCCCCTCATCATGAGCCTTTGCCTTGTGACGCGTGGTGACACGCCGATCGTGACCGAACCGTTTTCTGCATGAATGTGCAGTCGCACAAACATGGTCCCGTCAGTCCGGTTCGCCCCCTTGTGAGCGGGGGAGGAGGTCGTGTTTGCTTCCGGCGACTGCAACCGCAGTCGCGCAACGAGCTCGAGCCCGGGTCGCCCCCTGCACGCCGAACCGGTGTGGACCCCGCTCCGTACGTGCCAGCCAGCATCGCTGGGTCGGGCATGCCCGTGTTCCTTCTTGCTGCGCCCTGATGCGACACGATCGCTGATGACGGAGGAACCGTGCGAAAGAAGTCAGCCGGGCTGTTGAGCCTGGTGGTGGCGGCGGGCCTGGGGACAACCACCCTCGGCGCCCCCGCCGTGTCCGCCACACCCGCCCCCACCGTGAAGAACGTCGGCACGAGCGCCGACCGGCCCGACGACGTGGCCGGCCACGAGCTGCCGAACCCGATGGAGGACAAGCGCCGCGCGCTGCGCCAGGAGGCTCTGACCGAGCTCCTGAGCGGCAAAGGCACCGTCGAGAAGCGCGGCGCGAGCACCGTGATGAAGGTGTCGACCCGCACCGCCCCGGCCGCCGCCGACAAGACCGGCGCGGTCACGGCGCAGGCCACCAGCCAGGACCAGTACGTCGAGCTCAGCCGGGAGAAGACCGACAAGATCTTCGTGGTCCTCACCGACTTCGGCACCGAGCGCCACCCGGACTACCCGGACAAGGACCTCGAGCCCTCCATCGAGGGGCCGAAGACCTTCGAGGGACCGGAGAACAACCAGATCCCGGCCCCCGACCGCGCGGTCGACAACTCCACGGTGTGGCAGCCGAACTACGACCAGAAGCACTTCCAGGACCTGTACTTCGGGCAGGGCGACGAGGCCGGCTCCGGCGGCGCGACCGAGTCGGTCAAGCAGTACTTCGAGCGCCAGTCCTCGGGTCGCTACTCGATCGACGGCACCGTGACCAACTGGGTCAAGGTGAGGTACAACGAGGCCCGCTACGGCCGCTCCAGCGACAACCCGGCGACCAACGGCGACGACCCCGCGGTCTGCTCCGGCCACGTCTGCAACAACACCTGGAACCTCGTCCAGGACGCCGTGAACACCTGGTACGCCGACCAGATCGCCAAGGGCCGCACCGCCGCGGACGTCACCGCCGAGCTGAAGTCGTTCGACCAGTGGGACCGCTACGACGTCGACAACGACGGCAACTTCAACGAGCCCGACGGCTACCTCGACCACTTCCAGATCGTGCACGCGGGCGGCGACGAGGCCGACGGTGACCCGAACCAGGGCGAGGACGCCATCTGGTCGCACCGCTGGTACGCCTTCGGCACCGACTACGGCCGCACCGGCCCGACCGAGGGCAAGCAGGGCGGCACGCAGATCGGCGACACCGGCGTCTGGGTCGGCGACTACACCATCCAGCCCGAGAACGGCGGGATGAGCGTCTTCGCCCACGAGTACACCCACGACCTGGGTCTGCCGGACCTCTACGACACCGCCGGTGGCGAGAACTCCGTCAACTACTGGTCGCTGATGGCGCAGAGCCGCGAGGCCGCCCCGAACGACCAGGGCATCGGCACCCGGGCCTCCGACCTGGGGGCGTGGGACAAGCTGCAGCTGGGCTGGCTGAACTACGCGCTGGTGAAGTCGGGCCGCAGCGCCTCCCTGGACCTCGGCCCCTCGGAGTACAACACCAAGAAGCCGCAGGCCGCGGTGGTGGAGCTGCCCCAGAAGCAGGTCACGCAGAAGCTGGCCACGCCGTACGCCGGGTCCAAGGACTGGTGGAGCGGCACGGGCGACGACTACTCCGCCTCGATGACCCGCACCGTCGACGTGCCGGCCGGCACCAGCGCCCTCACGTTCCAGGGGCAGTACAACGTCGAGAAGGACTACGACTACGCCTTCGTCGAGGTCAAGGACGGCGCCGCGGAGTGGAAGAGCATCCCCGGCACCGGCACCGACCCCACCGTCAACAACGGGATCACCGGTGACACCGCCGGGGCCTGGAAGCCGATGTCGTTCGACCTGTCCGCCTACGCGGGCAAGCAGATCCAGCTGCGGGTCCGCTACCAGACCGACGGCGGCGTGCAGGGCAACAGCGCGAAGTACCCCGCCGGGCTGTTCCTGGACGACATCTCGATCGCCGGCGGACCCACGGACGGCGCCGAGACCAGCCCGAACGGCTGGACCCTCGCCGGCTTCAGCGCGGTCGGCGACTCGGTCACCAACGGCTACGCGAACTACTACATCGCGTCGCACCGCGACTACGTGTCGTTCGACAAGTACCTCCAGTCCGGTCCGTACAACTTCGGCTTCCTGAACACGAGGCCGGACTGGGTGGAGCACTTCCCGTACCAGGACGGGCTGCTGGTCTCCTACTGGGACACCTCCCAGTCGGACAACAACACCAGCTCGCACCCGGGTGAGGGGCTGATCCTGCCGGTGGACGCCAACCCGTACCCGATCGTCCGGGTGGACGGCACGGTCTGGCGGCCGCGGGTGGCCGGGTACGACGCACCGTTCTCGCTGGAGAAGTCCGACTCGTTCACGCTGCACGTGAACGGCCGGGCCAGCGACATCACGGGCCAGCCGGCGCAGCCGCTGTTCCACGACGACGCGTCGTACTGGAACGCCGCCCAGCCGACGGCCAGCGTGAAGGTGCCGAACACCGGCACGAGCATCCAGGTGCTCACCCAGAAGGGCACCTCCATGGGGATCAAGGTCGCCCGCAGGTGACCTGACCGGGAGGGCAGAGACGGACGACGCCGCGGGTCAGGGGCCTTCGAGCATCGTCCAGACCGTGGCCGGGAGGTTCGACCTCCCGGCCACGGTCGCGTCCGGGGCCGGTACGCCGTGCGCTGTGGGCGAACAACCCGGGACAACCCGTGGATGTGCCGGTGGGTCCGGCTAGGGTCGGGGACGTGCCAGACATCAGAGAGACCGAAATGAACGGTGGCGGCTCGGCGTACGGGCTCGACGACCACATCTACCAGCGGCTGCTCCGCGAGCGGATCATCTTCCTCGGCTCCGAGGTGCGCGACCAGAACGCCAACGCGATCTGTGCGCAGATGCTGCTGCTCTCCGCGGAGGACCCCGAGGCGGACATCTTCCTGCACATCAACAGCCCGGGCGGATCGGTCGACTCCGGCATGGCGATCTACGACACCATGAACTACATCCCCAACGACGTGGCGACCGTGGGCATGGGCCTGGCCGCCTCGATGGGCCAGTTCCTGCTCTGCGCCGGCGCCAAGGGCAAGCGCTACGCCCTGCCGCACGCGCGGATCATGATGCACCAGCCCTCGGGCGGCATGGGTGGCTCGGCCTCGGACATCAAGATCCAGGCCCAGCAGTCGCTGCACATCAAGAAGGTGCTCTTCGACCTCATCGCGCAGCACACCGGACAGACCGTCGAGCAGGTCGAGAACGACGCCGACCGGGACCGCTGGTTCACCGCGGAGCAGGCCAAGGAGTACGGCTTCATCGACAACGTGATCTCGAGCGCCCGCCAGGTCGCCGACGAGGGCCGCCCGGCCCGCAACAAGTGAGGGGCTGAGATGACCAGCACGCACATCCCCGGCCTGGGCATGGGCCCCGGCCCGTCCGGCAAGGCGGCCGACGTCGCCTCGCCGAGCATGAACTACTACATCCCGCAGTGGGAGGAGCGGACGTCCTACGGCTTCCGCCGCATCGACCCCTACGGCAAGCTGTTCGAGGACCGCATCATCTTCCTCGGCACCCCGATCAGCGACGACATCGCCAACGCGGTGATGGCCCAGCTGCTGTGCCTGGAGTCGATGGACCCGGACCGGGACATCCAGATCTACATCAACAGCCCCGGCGGCTCGTTCACCGCGCTGACCGCGATCTACGACACGATGCGCTTCGTCAAGCCCGACATCCAGACCGTGTGCCTGGGCCAGGCCGCCTCGGCGGCGGCGATCCTGCTCGCGGCCGGCGCGCCCGGCAAGCGGCTCGCGCTGCCGAACAGCCGGATCCTGATCCACCAGCCCTACACCGAGGGCACCTACGGCCAGGCCTCCGACATCGAGATCCAGGCCAACGAGATCCTCCGGATGCGCGAGCTGCTCGAGAAGATGATCGCCGAGCACTCCGGCAAGTCGGTCGAGCAGGTCAGCCGCGACATCGACCGGGACAAGATCCTCACCGCGGAGGCGGCGGTCGAGTACGGCCTGATCGACGCGATCCTGGAGTCCCGGAAGGGAACGCTGGCCCCCGCGTGAGCATCTCCCTCGTCCCCGCAGGGCCCGTCCCCACCGGGGGCGAGGGAGTCGCCGTGTCCTGTCCCATTTGGGGGCGCGACGGGGTACCTTCGAGTTCGAGGAAAGCTAGCCGCACAAGCAGCCGGTGGGACGTCCCGGCCTGAGTCGTGAGGAGTCGTGCCTGTGGCACGCATCGGTGACGGAGGCGACCTGCTGAAGTGTTCTTTCTGCGGGAAGAGCCAGAAGCAGGTCAAGAAGCTCATCGCAGGTCCGGGTGTCTACATCTGTGACGAATGCATCGACCTCTGCAACGAGATCATCGAGGAGGAGCTCAGCGAGGGCACCGAGGTAGGCCTCGAGGAGCTGCCCAAGCCCCGCGAGATCTTCGAGTTCCTGAATTCGTACGTCATCGGCCAGGAGACGGCCAAGAAGGCGCTCGCGGTTGCGGTCTACAACCACTACAAGCGGGTCCAGGCGGGCGTCGTCGCCGGCACCCAGCGGCACAAGGCCGACGAGGCCGTCGAGCTGGCCAAGTCCAACATCCTGGTGATCGGCCCGACCGGCTGCGGCAAGACCTACCTCGCACAGACCCTCGCCCGGATGCTCAACGTCCCCTTCGCGATCGCCGACGCGACCGCGCTCACCGAGGCCGGCTACGTCGGTGAGGACGTCGAGAACATCCTGCTCAAGCTCATCCAGGCCGCCGACTACGACGTCAAGAAGGCCGAGACCGGCATCATCTACATCGACGAGATCGACAAGGTCGCCCGCAAGGCCGAGAACCCGTCGATCACCCGCGACGTGTCCGGCGAGGGCGTGCAGCAGGCGCTGCTGAAGATCCTCGAGGGCACCACCGCCTCGGTCCCGCCGCAGGGCGGCCGCAAGCACCCGCACCAGGAGTTCATCCAGATCGACACGACGAACATCCTGTTCATCGTGGGCGGCGCCTTCGCCGGGCTCGAGCACATCGTCGAGCAGCGGATCGGGAAGAAGACCCTGGGCTTCGGCGCGAGCCTCCCCACCAAGGAGGAGCGCGACATGGAGAAGATCTTCTCCGAGGTGATGCCCGAGGACCTCCTCAAGTTCGGCCTGATCCCCGAGTTCATCGGTCGGCTCCCGGTGATCGCGACGGTCGACAAGCTCAACCGCGAGGCGCTCGTGCAGATCCTCACCGAGCCCCGCAACGCGCTGGTGAAGCAGTACCAGAAGCTCTTCGAGCTCGACGGCGTCGAGCTCGAGTTCACCTCCGACGCCGTCGACGCGGTGGCCGACCTGGCGATGATGCGGGGCACCGGCGCCCGCGGCCTCCGGGCGATCATCGAGGAGGTCCTCCTCCACGTGATGTACGACGTGCCCTCCCGTGAGGACGTCGCCAAGGTGGTCGTCACCGGCGAGGTGGTCAGCGACAACGTCAACCCGACGCTGGTGCCGCGGGAGCCCGAAGCCAAGAAGAAGAAGTCCGCCTGACGGCGCCGCCCGGACGGGCCCTGGCGGCGTTCTCGTCGCTCGACGTGGGCTCCGCCTGATCACGCCTTCGCTCCTCGGCCTTGCCAGGCCCTCGCCCGAACGACGCCGTCCACGACGCCCGGCACGCACGCTGGCGGCGTTGTCGTCGCACGCACCGGACGCCGCTCGCGACGGCGCACCCTGTGGCCACTGAAATCGGCGTTGCGTGGGTGCGTTCCCTGGCTAGGCTCGCGTGGTGAATTCCACCCCCGCTCCCACCCCGCTGTCCCTGCCCGCCTCCGACTGGGAGGCCTGGCTCGCCGAGCGCTGCGACGGCCAGCTGGACCAGGCCCGCGCGCACGTCGAGACCCTGAAGCGGGGCGGGCACGACTCCGCCGCGGTGCTCGGTCTCTGGAACGACCTCAACCTGGCCCTGCACAACGCGTTCGCCTCAGCCGGGCTGTTCTCCAACGTGCACCCGGAGGAGGCGGTCCGCACCCGCGCCGAGCGCGCCGA
>DASTGV010000144.1:0-5838 GCA_035718765.1 Nocardioidaceae bacterium | reverse complement strand
CGTTGGCCAACGCCAGGAACCGCTCGGCCAGGGCGGGTCCCCCGTCGGGTCGTCGGCTGATCACGAGGACGGTGTCGTCACCGGCGATGGTGCCGAGGATGTCGGGCAGCTCGGCCCGGTCGAACGCGGAGGCAAGGAACTGCGCGGCGCCGGGCGGCGTGCGCAGCAGGGCCATGTTGGCCGAGGCGTCCGCCGAGGACAGCAGCTCGCCGAGCAGCCGGGCCAGGCGGCTCTCGCTGGCCGCGGAGTCCTGCACGGCGCGGGGGGTGCGGTCGCCGCCCTCGGCCGGGACGGCGTAGACCAGTGCGCCGGAGGCCACCCGCACCTTGACCGCGTCGAGCTCGACGAGGTCGCGCGACAGCGTGGCCTGGGTGACCGTGACGCCCGCCCCGGCGAGCAGGTCCGCGAGCTCGGTCTGCGAGCGCACCTGGTGGTGGGCCAGCAGGTCGACGATCTTCTGCTGCCGCGCGCTCTTGGTCATCGGGATCGCCGCGGTCATGTCTGGTGCTCCATGAGCCAGGCGAGCAGGGCCTTCTGGGCGTGCAGCCGGTTCTCGGCCTCGTCCCAGACCACGCTCTGCGGTCCGTCGATGACCTCGGCGGAGATCTCCTTGCCGCGGTAGGCCGGCAGGCAGTGCATCACGATCGCGTCGGCCGCGGCGTGCGCCAGCAGGGCGGCGTCGACGGCGTAGGGCAGGAACGGCTGGCTGCGCTCGGCCGCCTCGTCCTCCTTGCCCATCGACACCCAGGTGTCGGTGACCACGACGTCGGCGCCGGTGACCGCCTCCACGGGGTCGAGGACGTAGGAGGCCGAGCCGCCCGTCGTGCCTGCGATCTGCCGGGCCCGGTCGAGGACCGCGTCGTGAGGGGTGAAGCCCTCGGGGCCGCTCACGCGCACGTGCATGCCGGCGGTGGCGCAGGCGAGCAGGAACGAGTGCGCCATGTTGGAGGCGGCGTCGCCGAGGAACGCGACGGTGAGCCCGGCGAGCGTGCCCTTGTGCTCCTCGATGGTCTGCAGGTCGGCGAGCAGCTGGCAGGGGTGGAACTGGTCGGTGAGCGCGTTGACCACGGGGACGCCGGCGTACGCCGCCATCTCCTCGAGCCGCTCCTGGCCGTAGGTCCGCCACACGATCGCGGAGACCATCCGGCCGAGGACCCGGGCGGTGTCGGCGACCGACTCGCGGGTGCCGATCTTCGCGAGGCCGCCGTCGACGAGCATCGGGTAGCCGCCGAGCTCGGCGACGCCGGCGGTGAACGAGGCCTGGGTGCGCAGGGTCGGCTTGTCGAAGATGATCCCGACGGCCCGGGGTCCCTCGAACGGCCGGGCGGCGTGCCGGTCGGCCTTGAGCTTCTTGGCGAGCGCGAGCACCTCGGCCTGCTCGGCCGGGCTCAGGTCGTCGTCGCGGAGGAAGTGCCGCGTCATCCGCGGTACGCCTCCTCGAGGATGGCCGGCCACTTCGCGAGGAACTCCTCGGCCTGCTCGACGGTGAGGATGAGCGGCGGGGCGAGCCGGATCCGCTGCGGACCGGTGGCGTTGAGGATCACGCCGTGCCGCTGGGCGGCGTCGACGACCTTCGGTGCGACCTCGGCGTCGAGGTCGAGCCCGACCAGGAGACCGCGGCCGCGGACCTCGGTGACGTGCTCGTGGGCGAGCCCCTCGCGGAGCACCTCGCCGACCTTGGTCGCGTTGTCGAGCAGGCCGTCCTTCTCGATGGTCTCGATGACGGCCAGGGCGGCCGCCGCGGCGACCGGGTTGCCACCGAAGGTGGTGCCGTGGTTGCCGGGGCCGAGCAGCGTGCCGCTCTCCCCCACCGCGACCATCGCGCCGATCGGGATGCCGCCCGCCAGGCCCTTCGCCAGCGTCACGACGTCCGCCTGGATCCCGGAGGCTGCGTGAGCGAACCAAGCACCGACCCGTCCCATCCCGGACTGCACCTCGTCGAGCCAGAGCAACGCGCCGTGCTCGGCGGTGACCTCCCGGGCGCGGGCCAGGAAGCCCTCGGGCGGGATGACCACCCCGGCCTCGCCCTGGACCGGCTCGACGACCACGGCGGCCGTCTCGTCGGTGACCGCCGCCGCGAGCGCGTCGGCGTCGCCGTACGGGACGAACGTGACGTCGCCCGGCAGCGGCTCGAACGGCTCGCGGTAGGCCTGCTTGGAGGTCAGCGCGAGCGCGCCCACGGTGCGGCCGTGGAAGCTGCCCTCCATGGCGACCAGGTGGGTGCGGCCGGTGCGGCGGGTGAGCTTGAAGGCGGCTTCGTTGGCCTCGGTGCCGGAGTTCGTGAAGAACACCTTGCCGCCGCCCTCGGGCAGCCCGAGCAGGGCGAGCAGCCGCTCGGCCAGCGCGACCTGGGGCTGGGTGGCGAAGAAGTTCGAGACGTGGCCGAGGGTGCCGAGCTGCTGGGTGACCGCACTGACCAGGGCGGGGTGGGCGTGGCCCAGCGCGTTCACCGCGATCCCGCCGAGCAGGTCGAGGTAGCGGGTGCCCTCGGCGTCCCAGACGTAGGGGCCCTCGCCCTTGGTGAGCACCAGCTTGGGCGGCCCGAACGTGTTCATCAGGGACGCGGCGTAGCGCTGCTGGAGCTGCTCGGAGACGGTCATGACTTCCTCACAGAGGTCGTGTAGTGCGCGGAGCGGATCTTGGTCGGGACACCGGGCAGCACCTGGGTGCCGACGCCCTCGTCGGTGAAGATCTCGAGGAGCACGGCGTGCGGCTCGCGGCCGTCGACGACGGTCGCCCGCGGCACGCCGCTGCTGACCGCCTTGAGGCAGGCGCCCATCTTCGGCACCATCCCGCTGGCCAGCGACGGCAGCAGCTTCTCGAGCTCCTCGGGGCTGATCTCGCCGATCACGTCGTCGCTGTCGGGCCAGTCGCGGTAGAGACCCTCGACGTCGGTGAGCACGAGCAGCTTCTCGGCGCCGAGCGCGACGGCCAGCGCGGCGGCGGCGGTGTCGGCGTTCACGTTGTGCACGGTGCCGTCGACGTCGGGCGCCACCGAGGAGATCACCGGGATGCGGCCGGCGTCGACGATGTCGCGCACCGTCTCCGGCCGGACCTCGGCGACCTCGCCGACCAGGCCGAGGTCGACCTCCTCGCCGTCCACGACGGTGTTGGTCCGCTCGGCGGTGAACAGCCCGGCGTCCTCGCCGGACATGCCCACGGCGAGCGGCCCGTGCTCGTTGAGCAGGCCGACGAGCTCCCGCTGCACCTGGCCGACCAGCACCATGCGTACGACGTCCATCGTCTCCTGCGTGGTGACCCGCAGGCCGCCCTTGAACTCGCTCTCGATGCCGAGCCGGTCCAGCATGCGGGAGATCTGCGGGCCTCCCCCGTGCACGACCACCGGACGGAAGCCGGCCATCCGCAGGAACACGATGTCCTCCGCGAACGCGCGCTTCAGCGTCTCGTCGGTCATCGCGTTGCCGCCGTACTTCACCACGATCGTCTTGCCGTGGTACTTCTTCAGCCACGGCAGGGCTCCCGCCAGCGTGGCGGCCTTGGCGGTCGCCTTCTTCCAGGCGGGGTCGACCTGCGTGTCGTCGGGGATGCTCATGCTCGCTCTCAGCTGCTGTAGGCGGAGTTCTCGTGCACGTAGGCGTGCGTGAGGTCGTTGGTCCACACGGTCGCGCGGGCGTCGCCGGCCTTGAGGTCGATGGTCACGCTGACCTCCCGCTGCTCCATGTCCACGCGCGCCGGGTCCTCGTCCGGCGTCGACTTCCGGCACACCCAGACGCCGTTCATCGCGACGTCGAGGTCGGCCGGGTCGAACGCCGCGTCCGTCGTACCGATGGAGGCGAGCACGCGGCCCCAGTTGGGGTCCTTGCCGAACACGGCGGCCTTGAACAGGTTGCTGCGGGCGACCGACCGGCCCACCTGCACGGCGTCGTCCTCGCTGGCGGCGTTCAGCACGGTGATCGCGATCTCGTGGTCGGCGCCCTCGGCGTCGGCGAGCAGCTGCATGGCGAGGTCGGTGCAGGCCCGGCTCAGCGCCTCGGTGAAGTCCTCCTCGGTCGGCGTGATGCCGGAGGCTCCGCTGGCCATCAGCGTGACGGTGTCGTTGGTGGACATGCAGCCGTCGGAGTCGAGCCGGTCGAAGCTGACCCGCGTGGCCGCGCGCAGCGCGCGGTCCGCGGTCGCGGCGTCGACCACGGCGTCGGTGGTGAGCACCACGAGCATGGTGGCCAGCTGGGGGGCGAGCATCCCGGCGCCCTTGGCCATCCCGCCGATCCGCCAGCCGCTGCCCTCCACGACGACCTGCTTGCTCACGGTGTCGGTGGTCATGATCGCGGCGGCCGCGTCGTCGCCGCCGTCGGGCCCGAGGGCGCCCACGGCCTCGTCGACACCCTTCAGCAGCACCTGCCGGTCGTTCGCGAGGCCGATGAGGCCGGTGGAGCAGACCACCACGTCGACCGCGCCGATGCCGAGCCCGGAGGCCACCTGCTCGGCGACCGCGTGCGTGGTCTGGAAGCCGTCGGCGCCGGTGTAGCAGTTGGCGCCACCGGAGTTCAGCACGACCGCGCGGACCACGCCGTCCTTGACGACCTCCTGGCTCCACAGCACCGGGTTGGCCTTGCAGCGGTTGGAGGTGAACACCGACGCGGACGCGAACGCCGGGCCCTGGTTGACGACGAGGGCGAGGTCCTTCTTGCCGGACGGCTTCAGGCCGGCGGTGACGCCGGCGGCGGTGAAGCCGGCAGGGGTGGTGACGCTCATGTCAGGGAGCCAGTCCGATCGTGGTGAGGCCCGTGGTCTCGGGCAGACCGAGGGCGAGGTTCATGCACTGCACGGCCGCGCCGCCGGTGCCCTTGGCGAGGTTGTCGACCGCGGCGACCGCCACCAGCCGGCCCGCCGTCTCGTCGACGGTGACCTGCACGTGCACGGCGTTCGAGCCGACGACGGACTTCGTCTGCGGCCACTGCCCGAGGCGCAGTAGGTGCACGAAGGGCTCGTCGGCGTAGGCCTTCTGGTACGTCGCGTAGGCCTCGTCCGCGCCCACGGTGGTCGGCGCCGAGCAGGTCGCGAGGATGCCGCGGGGCATCGGGACGAGCAGCGGGGTGAACGACACCTTGACCTCGGCGTCGGTCAGGGACGAGAGGTTCTGGACGATCTCGGGGGTGTGCCGGTGCGTGCCGCCGACGGCGTACGCGCTGACCGAGCCCATCACCTCCGAGCCGAGCAGGTTCGGCTTCGGGGCCTTGCCCGCACCCGACGTGCCCGAGGCGGCCACGACGACGAGCTGGGCCGCGTCCACGATCCCGGCCTGCACGGCCGGCGCGAACGCCAGCGTGGAGACCGTCGGGTAGCAGCCCGGGACCGCGATCCGGGTGGCGCCGGCGAGCTGCTCGCGCTGGCCCGCCAGCTCCGGGAGCCCGTAGGGCCAGGACCCGGCGTGGTCGCCGCCGTAGAACGTCTCCCAGGCCTGGGGGTCGGTCAGCCGGAAGTCGGCGCCGCAGTCGATGACGACCGTCTCGTCCGGGAGCGCCTTGGCGATCGTGGCCGACTGGCCGTGCGGCAGGCCGAGGAAGACCACGTCGTGCCCGGAGAGCACCTCGACCGTCGTCTCCTCGAGCACCCGGTCGGCCAGCGGCACGAGGTGCGGCTGGAGCGCGCCGAGCGTCTCCCCCGCGTTCGAGCCGGCCGTGATGGCGCCGATCTCCACCTCGGGGTGGGTGAGCAGCAGCCGCAGCACCTCGCCCCCGGCGTACCCGCTGGCCCCCGCGACCGCGACCGTCCGTTTCGTCATGTGCATGAAAATACACGAGAGTGCATACTCACGCTACTTGAGAATGTCCGACTAAAAGGGGATTCCCTTGCAGGAGCCAATGACCTAGCGTCGTC
>DASTGV010000143.1:0-8025 GCA_035718765.1 Nocardioidaceae bacterium | reverse complement strand
GCTGCGAGGTTCACTTGGCGGTCTCCTCCTGGGCACCGGCCTGCGCGGGTACGGCGGGCGCCGGGTCCTTCACGCCGACGTGCTGCAGCGTGTCGTGGACGGCGGGGTTGATGATCGAGGTGAGCGGCTTCGGGTAGAAGCCGAGCAGCACGATGAGCACGAGCAGCGGGGCCAGGGCGGTCACCTCGCGGACGCCGAGGTCCTTGAAGCCGGCGACGGCGGGCACGGTCGGCCCGGTCATCGTGCGCTGCACCATCAGCAGGATGTAGAGCGCGGCGAGCACGATCCCCAGCACCGCGAACGAGGCGTACCACGGGTTGTGGGTGAACGCGCCGAGCAGCACCAGGAACTCGCTGATGAAGGGCGAGAGACCCGGCAGCGACAGCGACGAGAGGCCGGCGACCAGGAAGATCCCGGCGAGCACCGGGGCGACCTTCTCGACGCCACCGAAGTCGGGGATCAGCTTGGAGCCGCGGCGGCTGATCAGGAAGCCGCTGACCAGGAACAGCGCGGCCGTCGAGAGCCCGTGGTTGAACATGTAGAGCATCGAGCCGGTCTGGCCGTAGCTGTTGAGCACGAAGATGCCGAGCACGATGAACCCGAAGTGGGACACCGAGGTGTAGGCGATCAGCCGCGGGATGCTGCGCTGGCCGATCGCGGCGAGCCCGCCGTACAGCACGCTGACGACCGCGAGCACGAGGACCACCGGCGTGGCCCACTGCGAGGCCTCCGGGAACAGCTGGAGGCAGAAGCGGATCATCCCGAAGGTGCCGATCTTGTCCAGGATGCTCACCAGCAGCACGGAGGTGCCGGGGCTGCCCTCCTCGGCGGCGTCCGGGAGCCAGGTGTGCACCGGCACCATCGGTGCCTTGATCGCGAACGCGACGAAGAAGCCCACGAAGAGCCAGCGCCCGGTGACGGTGGAGATGTCCAGCTTGCTGAGCTCGGTCAGGAGGTACGTCGGCCCGCCGGCCGTGCGCGAGGAGACGACGTACAGGCCCACCACCGACGCCAGCATCAGCAGGCCGCCGAACAGCGAGAAGAGCAGGAACTTCACCGCGGCGTAGGAGCGCCGGGGACCGCCGAAGCCGCCGATCAGGAAGTAGATCGGGATCAGCGTGGCCTCGAACAGCACGTAGAAGAGGAACACGTCGGTCGCGGCGAAGACGCCGATCGCGAGGCCCTCGAGGGCGAGCATCCAGGCGAAGAAGGCCCGCACGCCCCAGCGGCCGCTCTCGCCGTCGTTCCAGGAGGCCAGGATGACCACCGGGGACAGGATCGCGGTCAGCAGCACCAGGGTCAGGCCGATGCCGTCCACGCCGAGGGCGTAGTGCGCACCGAACGCGCGGATCCACTCGTGGTCCTCGCTGAACTGGAAGCCGCTCTTGGCGGTGTCGAAGCCGAGGCCGACGACGGCCACGACCACCAGGGTCAGCAGCGAGAACCCGAGGGCCACCTGCTTCGGCAGCGCGACCCGGCCGCCCTTGGGCAGCACGGCCACGACCACTGCGCCGACGATCGGCAGCAGCAGAGCCGTGGTCAACAGGGGAAAGCCGTTCACTGCGACACCACCATCAGGTCAATGTTCCGGATCACGCTCATGCGAGGCTCACCGCCAGCAGGGCCAGGACGACGAGCACGGCACCACCGAGCACGGACAGGGCGTAGGACCGCACGAACCCGGTCTGCAGCCGCCGGAAGGTCGCCGACATCCCCCCGAACGCGCCGGCGGTGCCGTTGACCACGCCGTCGACGCCCACGTCGTCGAAGGTCACCAGGCCGGTGACGAACCGGTCCCCGGGCCGCATGAGCAGCTCCTCGTTGATCGCGTCGCCGTACAGGTCGGCCCGCGCGGCCTTGGTGAACACCGACACCTTGGTCGGCGCGGTGCGCGGCACCTCGTTGCGGCCGACGGTCAGCCAGGCGATCGCGATGCCGACCACCACCGTGACGAGGATGATCAGCGACATCAGCAGCACGTTGATCTGGCCGTTCTCCTGCGGCTCGGCGCCGGCCACCGGCTCGAGCCAGTGGTCGATCCAGCCGCCGAGGACGAGCAGCCCGCCCACGGCCGACAGCGCCGCCAGCACGATCAGCGGCACGGTCATCACCTTGGGCGACTCGTGCGGGTGCACGCCGTCCGCCCACCGCTTCTGGCCGAGGAAGGTCATCAGCATCACGCGGGTCATGTAGAAGGCGGTGACGCCGGCACCCACCAGGGCGGCCAGGCCCACGACCAGGTTGTCGGCGAACGCCGCCTCGATGATCTTGTCCTTGGACCAGAAGCCCGCGAACGGCGGCACCCCGATGATCGCGAGGTAGCCGACCGCGAAGGTCAGGAACGTCACCGGCAGCGCCTTCTGCAGCGCGCCGTAGTGCCGCATGTCGACGTCGTCGTCCATCGCATGCATCACCGAGCCGGCCCCGAGGAACAGGTTGGCCTTGAAGAAGCCGTGCGCGAGCAGGTGGAAGATCGCGAACGCGTAGCCGGCCGGGCCGAGGCCGGCGGCCAGCATCATGTAGCCGATCTGGCTCATCGTGGAGCCGGCGAGGGCCTTCTTGATGTCGTCCTTGGCGCACCCGATCACGGCGCCCCACAGCAGCGTGACGGCGCCCACCACGACGACCGCGGTCTGCGCGACCGGCGCGTAGTCGTAGATGAAGTTGGACCGGACCACGAGGTAGACGCCGGCGGTCACCATGGTCGCCGCGTGGATCAGCGCCGACACGGGGGTCGGGCCCTCCATCGCGTCGAGCAGCCAGGACTGCAGCGGCACCTGGGCGGACTTGCCGCAGGCGGCGAGCAGGAACAGCAGGCCGAGGACCGTCATGGTGGTCTCGCCGGCCCGGCCCGCGGCCGCGGAGACGCCGGCGAAGGTGACCGTGCCGAAGGTCGCGAAGACCATCATCGTGCCGAGCGCCATGCCGATGTCACCGACGCGGTTCACGACGAACGCCTTCTTCGCGGCCACGGCGGCCGACGGCTTGTGCTGCCAGAAGCCGATCAGCAGGTACGACGCGAGGCCGACGCCCTCCCAGCCGAGGAACATGCCGAGGTAGTTGTCCGCGAGCACCAGCGTGAGCATCGCCGCGACGAACAGGTTGAGGTACGCGAAGAAGCGCGCCCGCCGCACGTCGTGCTCCATGTAGCCGATGGAGTAGATGTGGATCAGCCCGCCGACGCCGGTGATCAGCAGCAGGAACACCGCCGAGAGCGGGTCGTAGAGCAGCGCCATGTCGACCTTGAAGCTGCCCGCCTGGACCCACGACCACAGGTTCTGGTCGATCTGGCGCGAGCCCGCGTCCCGTCCGAGCAGGACCACGAACGCGACCAGGCTGATCAGGAACGACACGACCACCGTCGCGCAGCCGAGCAGGTGCGCCCACTTCGACGTACGCGTGTTGCCGAGGAGCAGGATCACGGCGGCACCCAGCGCGGGCAGCGCGATGATCACCCAGAGCAGCGAGAAGACCCCGCCCGCGGCGGACGGCGCCACCACGGGGACGGACTCCTGCAGGGGAACGAACATGTACCTCTCCTCAGTACTTCAGCAGGCTCGCGTCGTCGACCGAGGCCGAGCGGCGGGTGCGGAAGATGGTCATGATGATCGCCAGCCCGACCACGACCTCCGCGGCGGCGACCACCATCACGAAGAAGGCGGCCACCTGACCGTCGAGGTTGCCGTTGACCCGGGAGAAGGTGACCAGCGCGAGGTTCGAGGCGTTCAGCATCAGCTCGATGCACATGAACACCACGATCGCGTTGCGGCGGGTGAGCACCCCGATGCAGCCGATCGTGAACAGGATCGCGGACAGCACCAGGAACGGTGTCGCGCTCATGCCTGGTCCCCTTCCTCGGGCCGGGAGGTGTCGCTCGGGTCGCCGTCGATGCCGCCGCGCGGGCCGGAGCCACGCACCGGCAGGTTGGACGTGCCGTCGCCGATCGCTCCGGTGAGCCGGTCGATGTCCCGCGTGGGTGCCGTCTTGACGGTGCCGTGGGACTGCAGGGTGCGGGACACGGAGATCTCCGACGGCGAGCCGTCGGGCAGCAGGGCCGGGGTGTCCACGGCGTTGTGCCGCGCGTAGACACCCGGCGCCGGCAGCGGGCCGGGGTGGGTGCCGTGCTCGGCGTACGCCTGCATCCGGCGCGCGGCCAGGTCCGCCTGCGTCGACTTCGGGGTGAGCCGCTCCCGGTGCGCGAGCACCATGGCGCCGACCGCGGCGGTGATCAGCAGCGCGCTGGTCGCCTCGAACGCGAAGACGTACTTGGAGAAGAGCAGCTGCGCGAGGCCGGGGACGTTGCCGCCGGCGTTCGCGGCGGCCAGGCCCTGGACGGCGCCCAGCGACACCTGGCCGACGCCGAGGACGACGATCACGCCGAAGAGCAGGCCGACGACGATCGCCATCACCCGCTGGCCCCTGATGGTCTCCACGACCGAGTCGGAGGCGTCGACGCCGACGAGCATCAGCACGAACAGGAAGAGCATCAAGATCGCGCCCGTGTAGACGATGATCTGCACCGTGAACAGGAACGGCGCGTCCTGCACGAGGTAGAGCACCGCCAGGCCGATCATCACGACCGCCAGCAGCAGCGCGGCGTGCACGGCCTTGCGCACGAACAGGATGCCGAGCGCGGCGGCGACCATGACCGGTGCCAGGAACCAGAAGCCGACCACGTCAGACCTCGCTCTCGTCGGCCCGGCGGGTGCGCGGCGTGAACGCGCCCGTGTAGTAGTCGCGCTCGTCGTCACCGAGCTGCATGGCGTGCGGCGGCTGCTCCATCCCGGGCAGCAGCGGCGCGAGCAGGTCGGACTTCTCGTAGATGAGGTCCGCGCGGTTGTTGTCCGCGAGCTCGTACTCGTTGGTCATCGTGAGCGCGCGGGTCGGGCACGCCTCGATGCACAGCCCGCACAGGATGCAGCGCAGGTAGTTGATCTGGTAGACGCGGCCGTAGCGCTCACCCGGGGAGAAGCGCTCCTCCTCGGTGTTGGAGGCACCTTCGACGTAGATCGCGTCCGCGGGGCAGGCCCATGCGCACAGCTCGCAGCCGATGCACTTCTCCAGCCCGTCCGGCCAGCGGTTCAGCTGGTGCCGGCCGTGGAAGCGGGGGGCCGTCGGCTTCTTCTCGAACGGGTACTGCTCGGTGACGACCTTCTTGAACATCGTCCGGAAGGTCACCCCGAAACCCGCGATCGGGTCCCAGAACTGTTCCTTGAGGGTGGGCACTACTCAACGCTCCCGTCAGCGGTGGCGGTGGACGACACGGGTCGGTTGGTCGAGGACGCGGTCGCCTGTCCGGGCATGGGCGGCACCGGGTAGCCCCCGGCGAAGGCGTCGAACGGGACGGGCTCGGCCTCCGGCACGGCGCCGGCCTCCTCGGCGGCCTCCTCCTGCTTCTCGCCGAAGAACATCAGCACCAGGAACAGCACCACGACGACGCCGATCGCGCCGAGGAGGTACTTCCGGTCGAAGCCGCCCTCCAGGCTCATCGCCCGGATCGCGGCGACGGCCACGATCCAGACCAGCGAGATCGGGATCAGCCGCTTCCAGCCGAACCCCATGAACTGGTCGTAGCGCAGCCGCGGCAGCGTCCCGCGCAGCCAGATGAAGATGAAGATGAAGAACATCACCTTGGCGATGAACCACACGAACGGCCAGTAGCCGTGGTTGAACATGTTGTCGTTCACCGCCGACAGCGGCCAGGGTGCGCGCCAGCCGCCCAGGAACAGGGTGGTCGCGAGGGCCGAGACGGTCACCATGTTGACGTACTCGGCGAGGAAGAACAGCGCGAACTTCAGCGAGGAGTACTCCGTGTGGAAGCCGCCCACCAGCTCTCCCTCGGCCTCGGCGAGGTCGAACGGCGCGCGGTTGGTCTCGCCGACCATCGCGATCACGTAGATCACGAACGACGGGATCAAGATGATGCCGAACCACAGCCGGGACTGGGCGTCGACGATCTCGCTGGTGGACATCGAGCCGGCGTACAGGAACACCGCGACCAGCGCGAGGCTCATGGCGACCTCGTAGGAGATCATCTGGGCGCTCGAGCGCAGGCTCCCGAGCAGGGAGTACGTCGACCCGCTGGCCCAGCCGCCGAGCACGATGCCGTAGATGCCGATCGAGCTGATCGCCAGGATGAACAGCACCCCGACGGGCATGTCGGTCAGCTGGAGCTGGGTGGTGGTGTCGGTGAAGGGGATCCGCACCGCCGGACCGAACGGGATGACCGCGAACGCCAGGAACGCCGGCACCGTGGACAGCACCGGCGCGAGGATGAAGATCACCTTGTCGGCGGCCGTCGGGATGATGTCCTCCTTCAGCGCCAGCTTCACGCCGTCCGCGAGGGACTGCAGGAGGCCGAAGGGGCCGTTCACGTTGGGGCCGATGCGGTGCTGCATCCGGGCCACGACCCGACGCTCGAACCAGATGTTGAACAGCGTGAGCACCACGAGGACCACGAAGATCAGCACGGCCTTGACCGTGATCACCCACCAGGAGTCGTTGCCGAAGCCCTTCACGCTGTCGGTGCCGGCGCCTTCCGCGGCGGCCGAGACCAGCTGCAGGGCCGGTGCGGCGAGCAGGTCACTCATCGGGGCGATCATGCCTGCGCTCCCTTCGGGGCGAGTCGTACGACGGACCCGGCCGGTGCCGACCAGCCCGACGTCGTCGGGGTCCACACCACGCCGTCCGGCAGGTCGGCGACCGCGACGGGCAGGGTCGTGCTGCCGCGGTCCCCGGAGACCTCGACGTGCTCCCCGGCGGTGAGGCCGAGCCGGTCGAACGTGCCCGCGGAGACCAGCGCGACCGGCGCGCGGGCCGTCGCCTTGAGGTAGTCGTCGCCGTCGAGCATCCGCCCGTCGTCGAGCAGCAGCTTCCAGGTCGCCAGCGTCACCGAGTTGTCAGCCTCACGATCGGCCGGGGCCGACCGAGCCGCTGACAAGTCGGGGGCGAACGGGGCACGGTCGCCGTCCCAGGCGCCGACCTCCTGCATCTCGGCGCGCGCGCCCTCGACGGTCTTGAAGCCGAGGTCGACGCCCATCTCGTCGGCGATGCCGGCCAGCACCCGCAGGTCCGGCAGCGCGTGCGAGTCGCGCAGCACCTTCTCGAAGGGGCGGACCCGGCCCTCCCAGTCCACGAACATGCCGGCCTTCTCCGCGACCGGCGCGACCGGGAAGACCACGTCGGCGGCCCGCGAGACGGCGCTGGCGCGCACCTCGAGGCTGACCACGAAGCCGGCGTTCTCGATCGCGGCGGCGGCCGCGGCCGGGTCGGGCAGGTCGACCGGGTCGACCCCGGCCACGACGAGCGCGGCGAGCTCACCGGCGGCGGCCGCGGCGACGATCGCGTCGCCGTCGCGTCCCGGCTCGTGCGGGACGGTGGTGCCCCAGACGGTGCCGAGGTCCACGCGGGCGGCGGCGTCCGCGACCGGGCGGCCGCCCGGCAGCAGGGTCGGCAGGCAGCCGGTCTCCAGCGCGCCCCGCTCACCGGCCCGCCGCGGCACCCAGGCGAGCCTGGCGCCGGTGGTGCCGGCCAGGGTCAGCGCCGCGGACAGCGCACCGGGCACGGTCGCGAGCCGCTCACCGACCAGGATCACGCCGCCGCCGTCGAGGGCGACCTCGCCGTCGTGGGCCAGGGCCTCGAGGGCCGAGACCTCGTCGCCGGGGGCGGTGCGGATCAGCGAGCCGTTCATCTTCTGCAGGCCGCGCGAGGTGAACGGCGCGATCGCGACGACCTTGGTGCCGCGCTTGCGGCTGGCCTTGCGCAGCCGCAGGAACACGATCGGCGACTCGTCCTCCGGCTCGAGGCCGGCGAGCACCACCACGCTGGCCTTCTCGAGGTCGGCGTAGGTGACGTCGAGCGCCTTGGCGACCACGTGCGACGCCAGGAAGTCGGCCTCCTCCGCGGAGTGCGCGCGGGCCCGGAAGTCGATGTCGTTGGTGCCGAGCGCGACGCGCGCGAACTTGCTGTAGGCGTAGGCGTCCTCACCGGTGAGCCGGCCACCGGTCAGCACCCCGACGTTGCCCT
>DASTGV010000142.1:0-12324 GCA_035718765.1 Nocardioidaceae bacterium | reverse complement strand
CCCAGCGGCTAGGGGACCAGCCGCGAGGTGAGGAACCCGCGGACCCGGGCGTCGTCGCCGGCGATCCGGACGTCGGCGTCGTCGAGCGCGAGCCGCTTCCAGAGCAGCCGGTAGAGCACGTCGGCCGGCGCCTCGATGCGGTCCACGACCTGCGCCACGGCCGACGTACGGTGCTCGACGCTCGGCGGCAGGGTCGGCACCGTCTCGGCGGCGGTGCCGACGGCCTGCGCCGGCACCATTGGGCTCGAGCCGGAGCGCGGCTGCGGGGCGACCACCCAGGTGTCGCCCGTGTCGGTCGCCGTCAGCGCGAGGGGCTGCTCGAGCTGGGCGGCGTGGCCCCGCTGGTGCATCCGGTGCAGGAACACCCGGAGCACCTCGTCGACGCCGTCGCGGGCCACCGCGGTGTCGACCGGTGTCTCCCGGCCGAACGTCTGCTCGAGGTCGAGGTGGTGGATGGTCGTCTCGTGCAGCTGGCGGCGCGGCCAGAACGCCGCGGTGCCGGCCCCGAACGCGAAGTTCCAGCAGGGTGCCCCCGGGTCGACGGCCCGGAGGACCTGGTAGAGGTCCTCGGCCTTGGCGGCGTACCACGCGCTGACGGTCCGCGGCCGCGCGTGCGCCGGCTCGTCGTTCTGCTCGACCGCGGACCGGCCGGTCTCCACGATGGTCGCCGCCCAGGCGTGCACGTTGCCGACGTGCACGACGAGGTCGTACGTCGACCAGGCCGGGCAGGCGGGGACCCGGGCCCGCAGGTCGGACCACGCCACGGCCACCGCGAACCGTTCGGCCGCGACGGCGAACTGCTCGACGAAGTCGACGGACGTCGACAGGTGGGTGGCCGCGCTCACGCGATGCATCATCGCACCGCCCCGGGGGCCGCGGCGGCCGGTGACGGCGTCCTGTCTAGAGGTGGTCGACCGTGGTGACGGTCTCCCCGGTGACCAGGTAGACGACCCGGCGGGCCAGGGACACGGCGTGGTCGGCGATCCGCTCGTAGTAGCGGCCGAGCAGCGCGATGTCCACGGCCGGCTCGACACCGTGCGGCCAGGAGTCGTCCAGCATCAGCCGGAACGACGAGCGGCGGAGCTGGTCCATCTCCTCGTCGTCCTCCTCGAGGCGCCGGGCGCCCTCGACGTCACGCTCGGCGATGATGCCCGCGACCGTGCCGACCATCTTCTCGGCGACGGTGGCCATCCGCTCGATGGTGGGGACGATCTCGGCCGGGACCGCGAGCTGCGGGACGCGCAGGCGGGCGACCTTGGCGACGTGCACCGACAGGTCCCCCATCCGTTCGAGGTCGGCCACCATCCGGAGGGCGGCCACGAGCATCCGCAGGTCGCTGGCCACGGGCTGCTGGAGGGCGAGGAGCTCGAACGAGCGCTCCTCCACCCGCTCCCGGGCGGCGTCGATGGCGGCGTCGTCGCTGATGACCCGTTCGGCGATCTCGGCGTCCGCGGTGAGCAGGGCCTGGGTGGCTCGGGCCACCGCGACCTGGACCACCTGGGTCATGTCGACGAGCTCGTCGACGATGGAGTCGAGCTGGTCGAAGTAGGCGTTGCGCATGCGGTGAACGGTAGGAGTCCGAGGTGAAGCCCCGGCGACCCGACGACGACGAGGCGTGAACGCGAGGTGAACAGTCGGCGAAAGCGCAGGTCAGAGAGCCTCCGCGAAGCGAACCCCCGATGACCCGGGCCGTACGATCGAGCCGTGGACGGTACGACCCAGGCGCTCCTCTTCGCGCTGCTCGGCGCGGTGCTCGGCGCCGGCGTCGTCCTTGCGTGGCGCGTCAGCGAGGCGCAGATGCACCAGCCCGCGCCCGTCGAGGACCCGGTGCTGCCCGCCGGGATCGCCACCGTCCTGTCCGTCCTGCGCTCCAGCGCGCTCGTCGTGGACGAGACCGACGAGGTGCTCAAGGCCTCCGCGCCCGCCCACGCGTTCGGCCTCGTGCGCGACAACGAGGTGGCGGTCGAGGAGCTCGCCGACCTCATCCGGCAGGTACGCCGGGACGGGCAGATCCGCGAGACCGAGCTCGTGCTGGCGCGCGGGCGGGCGGTCGCACCGCTGCACGTCACCGCCCGGGTGGCACCGCTGAGCAGCCGGCTGGTGCTCGCCCTGGTCGAGGACCGCACCCGCGAGCGCCGCGTCGAGGCGATCCGCCGCGACTTCGTCGCCAACGTCTCCCACGAGCTCAAGACCCCGGTCGGCGCGCTCAACCTGCTGGCCGAGGCCGTGCAGGAGGCCGCCGACGACCCCGAGGCGGTCACCCGGTTCGCCGGCCGGATGCAGACCGAGAGCGCCCGGCTGACCCGGCTGGTGCAGCAGATCATCGAGCTGTCCCGGCTCCAGGGCGACGACCCGCTCGAGGAGCCCCAGACCGTCGACGTGGACGCGGTCGTCGCCCGCTCGATCGACCAGAGCACGATCGACGCCCAGTCGAAGAAGATCTCGGTCGTGCACGACGGCGAGCGGGGCCTGCAGATCCTCGGCAACGGGGACGAGGTCGCGCTCGCGCTCGGCAACCTGGTCGCGAACGCGGTCGCCTACTCCCCCGACGGGAGCCGGGTCGTGGTCGCCGCCCGCACCGACGACCTGATGGTGGACCTGACCGTCACCGACCAGGGCATCGGGATCCCGGCCGCGGAGATCGACCGCATCTTCGAGCGGTTCTACCGGGTCGACCCGGCCCGGCACCGCTCCACCGGCGGCACCGGCCTGGGCCTCTCGATCGTCAAGCACGTGGCCGCCTCGCACGGCGGCGAGGTCCGGGTCTGGTCCGTGGAGGGCCAGGGCTCGACGTTCACGCTCTCGCTCCCGCGCCGCGCCTCCGACGGCGTCGGCGCGCCCCGTCCGTCGTACGCGTCCGAACCCGGCACCGCGCCGACCGCGGCGCCGGACAGCACGTCGCCCGACGTGCCCAGCCACCAGGAGGCAGCCCCGTGACCCGAGTACTCGTCGTCGAGGACGAGGAGAGCTACAGCGACGCGCTCGCCTACATGCTCCGCAAGGAGGGCTTCGACGTGTCGGTGGCCAACACCGGCCCGGACGCCCTCGCGGAGTTCGACAAGACCGGCGCCGACATCGTGCTCCTCGACCTGATGCTCCCGGGCATCCCCGGCACCGAGGTGTGCCGGCAGATCCGGCAGACGTCGAACGTCCCGGTGATCATGGTCAGCGCCAAGGACGCCGAGGTCGACAAGGTGGTCGGGCTGGAGCTCGGGGCCGACGACTACGTGACCAAGCCGTACTCCCCGCGCGAGCTGGTCGCCCGGATCCGCGCCGTGCTCCGCCGCGGCAGCGAGGTCGAGCTGGCGCCGGCCACCCTCGAGGCCGGCCCGGTGCGGATGGACGTCGAGCGGCACGTCGTGACCGTCAACGGCGGGGACACCAAGCTGCCGCTCAAGGAGTTCGAGCTGCTGGAGATGTTCCTGCGCAACCCCGGCCGGGTGCTGACCCGCGGACAGCTGATCGACCGGGTCTGGGGGTCGGACTACGTCGGGGACACCAAGACCCTCGACGTGCATGTGAAGCGGCTGCGCGCCAAGATCGAGCCGGACCCGGCGACCCCGTCCTACCTGGTCACGGTGCGTGGCCTCGGCTACAAGCTGGAGGCCTGAGCAGGTCGTCCGGATGTCGACGCAAGTCGGCAACATTTCGGTGGGCGCCGAACTGTCCCGCACCTAGCGTTGAGGCATGACCCCCGCACACCCACGCGGCTCGCTGCCGCTCGTCGCCGTCGCCGTCACGCTGGTCCTCTGGTCCTCGGCGTTCGTGGCGATCCGGCACCTCGGCCACACGTTCTCCCCCGGCGCCCTCTCGCTGGGACGGCTGGTGGTGGGCTCCCTGGCCCTCGGTGTCGTGCTCGCGACGCGGGGCTGGCGGACGCCGACCCGGCGCGAGTGGCCGGGTCTCGTCGCCATCGGACTGCTGTGGTTCGGGCTGTACAACGTCGCGCTGAACGCGGGCGAGCGACGGGTCGACGCCGGCACCGCCGCCATGCTCATCCAGCTCTCACCGGTCCTGGTCGCCGTGCTGGCCGCGGTGTTCCTCAAGGAGAAGGCGACCCCCGCGCTCGGTGTCGGCCTGCTCGTCGCGTTCGCGGGGGTGGTGCTGATCGCCACCTCGACGTCGGGCGCGGGCAACCGCGACCCGTTCGGCGTGGTGCTCTGCCTGGTGTCCGCGGCGGCCTACGCCGTCAGCCTGATCCTGCAGAAGCCGCTGGTCACCCGGCTGCCCGCGATCGAGGTCACCTGGGTCGCCTGCACCGTGGGCGCCGTGGCCTGCCTGCCGTTCGCCGGCCAGCTCGTCACCGACGTCCGGGCGTCGAGCGCGGCCGACCTCGGCTGGGTGGTGTACCTCGGGGTGTTCCCCACGGCGATCGCCTTCTCGACGTACGCCTTCGCGCTCTCGCACATGTCCGCGAGCAACCTCAGCGTCACGACGTACCTCGTCCCGCCCATCACCGTCGGGCTGAGCTGGCTGCTGCTGGCCGAGGCGCCGCCCGCGATGGCGTACGTCGGCGGGGTGCTCGCCCTGGTCGGCGTCTCCCTGGCCCGGCGCAGGCCCCGGGCGCGGGTGCCGGAGGGGGCACCGGCGTGACCGACGCCCGCACGCTCGCCTCCGTCGCCTGCCTGCTCGGGGACGAGAGCCGGGCCGCCATGTGCCTGGCACTGCTCGACGGCGGCGCCTGGACGGTCTCCGTGCTGGCCGAGGCGGCGTCGGTCGGGCGGGCCGCCGCGAGCGAGCACGTCGCGCGGCTGGTGGCCGGCGGGCTGGTGACCACCGAGACGCAGGGGCGGCACAAGTTCGTCCGCCTGGCCGGTCCGCGGGTCGCCGAGCTCGTCGAGCTGCTGAGCGGGTTCGGCACCCCGGCCCCTGCGCGGTCCCTGGCCGCGGTCCGCGAGCGCACCCGGCTGGCCGCCGCGCGCACCTGCTACGACCACCTCGCCGGCCGGCTCGGGGTCGCCGTGCACGACGCCCTGGTCGGGCGGCGGATGCTGACCCACCGGGGCGGGCTGGGGCTCACCCCGCGGGGCCGGGACTGGTTCGCCGACCTGGGGGTGGACCTCCCCGGGCTCGAGGCGCAGCGACGGGCACTGCTGCGCGAGTGCGTGGACCTCACCGAGCGGACGCCGCACCTGGCCGGCAGCCTCGGCGCCGCCCTCTGCGAGGAGTTCCTGACCCGCGACTGGGTGCGGCGCCGCGGCCGCACCCGCACGCTGGAGGTCACGCCGCTCGGCGAGCGGGCGGTGGCAGACCTGCTGGGGGTGGCGCCGGCGGACCTGGCGGTGGGTTAGCCGGAGTCCCGCTCGAGCCAGCCGCGGAACGCCTCGAGGTTGCGGGTCGACTCGCCGCGGCTCTTGCGCCACTCCCACTCCTTGCGGATGGAGGAGGCGAAGCCGAGCTCGAGGATGGTGTTGAACGAGCCGTCGGAGTAGCTGAGCACCGCCCCCAGCAGCCGGTCGATCTCCTCGGGGGTGACCGCCACCAGGGGCAGCCGCCCGTCGAGGTAGATGTCGCCGACGGCGTCGACCGCGAACGAGACGCCGAACATCTTCAGGTTCCGCTCGAGCAGCCACCGGTAGACCCGCTCGTGGTTCTCGTCGGGCTGCCGGGCGACGAAGGCGTGCACCCCGAACGCGTGCTCGCCGACGTCGAGCCGGCAGGGCGTCGACAGCTTCTTCTCGCCGGGGAGGTCGACGGTGAAGACCCCCTCGGAGATCTCCTTCCAGGTCAGGTCGGACTCGCCGAGGGTGCTGCGCACCACCTCGAGGGCGTGCTGCCGGGCCTCGCTCATCGGATCCCGGCGAGGTCGTCGCGCATCGACCGGGCGGCTGCCCGGTAGACCTCCAGCGTGCGGTCGGCCGTGATCTCCCAGGCGAAGTGCGACGCCTGCCGCACCGCGCCGCGGGACAGCTCGGCCCGCAGGTCCGGCGCCGCGATGATCCGTTCCATGGCCCGGGCGTAGTCGTGCGGGTCGTGGCCGGCCACCAGCAGGCCGGAGACGCCGTCGCGCACGGCCGTGGTGAGCCCGCCCACGGCGGCCGCCACCACCGGCGTACCCGCGGCCTGGGCCTCCACGGCGACCAGCCCGAAGGACTCGTTGTAGGACGGCACGCAGACCAGGGTGGCCGCGGCGTACCAGTCCGCCAGCTCGGACTGCGCGACCGGCGGGACGAAGCGGACCACGTCCGCGACCCCCAGCGAGTCGGCGAGCTGGGCCAGCGACTCGGGGTGCTCCAGGCCGGTGCCGGACGGTCCGCCGACCACCGGGACCACGAGCCGGGGCCGCAGCGAGGGGTCCCGGTCGAGCAGGGCCCGGACGGCGTGCAGCAGCACGTCGGGCGCCTTCAACGGCTGGATCCGGCCGGCGAACATCAGCACCACGGCGTCCCGCGGCAGGCCGAGCCGGTCGCGCGCCGTACCGGAGGGGCGGAAGACGTCCAGGTCGACACCGGGGTGCACGACCTCCACCCGGCCGGGGTCGGCGTCGTAGAGCTCGAGCAGCTGCTTGGCCTCGATGTCGGTGTTGGCGATCAGCATGTCGGCGGCCTCGACGACCTGCTCCTCGCCGATGACGCGGGCGCTCGGCTCCGGCGAGTCGCCGGACGCCAGCGAGGCGTTCTTGACCTTGGCCATCGTGTGCATCGAGTGCACGAGCGGGACGCTCCACCGGTCGCGGACCAGCGCCCCGACCTGGCCCGAGAGCCAGTAGTGGGAGTGCACGACGTCGTACCAGCCCTGGTCGTGGCGGGCCTCGGCCCGGAGCACCTCGCGCGCGAAGACGCACAGCTGGCCGGGCAGCTCGCCCTTGGTCAGCCCCTCGAACGGGCCGGCGTGGACGTGGTTGACGGTGACGCCGGGGAACGCCTCGACGGTCGGCGGGAGCGCCGACGACGTCGCGCGGGTGTAGATCTCGACCGCGACGTCCCGCTCCGCCAGGCGACGGGCCAACTCGACGACGTACACGTTCATGCCGCCGGCGTCGCCGGTGCCGGGCTGGTCCAGCGGCGACGTGTGCACGCTGATCATGGCGACCCGACCGTGCCGGGTCGGACGCTGGGTGCGCGGGTCAGGGCTCACGGGCATACCTCCATGTCCCCAACCGCGTTGAGGGTCACACCTATTCCGCGGCCCGCGCGGGCGCCGGTCAGCGGGCCGCGCGACGGCCGCGCACCGAGGCGTCGACCGGCGCCGCGTCCCGGCTGCGGGCCAGGACCAGCCCGCCGATGCCGACCAGGAGCAGGCCGGCCACCAGCACCGGGAGGTAGCTCGACGTGAAGGCGTCGTCGACGGTGAACCAGACGCCGTACCCCAGCAGCGGCGTCGCCACGGTCACGACCGCCCGCAGCCATACGGGCGCATGGTCGACGAGCCCGTAGCCCAGCCCCATCAGCGCGAGCAGGAAGCACACCAGGCCGACCGTGTAGATGGAGACGTTGACGTCCTGACCCCAGGCGAGCAGTCCCGAGACCACCCAGGCCAGGCCCCCCAGCACCGCGGCGATGGCAGCCGCACGGGACACGTTCATGGCCCAGAGTGTGCCGTGTCACGTCCGGTTTGGCACGACTGGTCCGCTCCAGCTGTGACTCAGGCCACACGTCGCGGCCGGTGCGGTGAGCCGCCGGGCGTTCCGGGCAGGATGGCGGCATGGAGACCAGGACTGCCGTCGTCACCGGAGCCAGCAGCGGGATCGGCGCCGCGACCGCGCGCCATCTCGCCGCCGCGGGGTTCCACGTGTTCTGCGCCGCGCGTCGCGAGGACCGGGTGTCCGCGCTCGCCGAGGAGATCGGGGGTACGGCGGTCCGCTGCGACGTGACCTCGCCGGAGGACGTGCAGGCCCTTGCCGAGCGGGTCGGTCCACGGCTCGACGTGCTGGTGAACAACGCGGGCGGGGCGTTCGGGTCGGGCCCGGTCGCGCAGGCCGACGCCGACGAGTGGCGGCGGATGTACGAGGTGAACGTCATCGGCCTGATGCAGGTCACCCGCGCGCTGCTGCCGGCCCTGGTCGCCAGCGGGGCCGGGGTGATCCTCAACGTCGGGTCGACGGCGGGCCGGATCGCCTACGAGGGCGGTGCCGGCTACACCGCCGCCAAGCACGGCACCCAGGTGGTCACCGAGACGCTCCGGCTCGAGCTGTGGGACCAGCCCGTGCGGGTCTGCGAGATCGCCCCGGGGATGGTGCGCACCGACGAGTTCGCGCTGGTGCGCTTCGACGGGGACCAGGAGAAGGCGGACGCCGTCTACGCCGGGGTGGCCGAGCCGCTGACCGCCGACGACATCGCCGACGCGATCACCTGGATGGTCACCCGTCCGGCGCACGTCAACGTCGACGAGCTGGTCATCCGGCCCCGCGCGCAGGCCGCGCAGCACAAGGTGCACCGGGTCTTCGAGGACTAGTCGAGCAGCAGCCGCGCCAGCCGGCCCAGGTCCGGGGTGAGGTCCTGCTCCCCCAGCACGACCTGCTGCCCGTCGACCTCGAAGGTGTACACGAACCGGTCCGGCTGCGGCTTCGACCGTGACACCGCCTGCAGGTCGATCCGGCCGAGCAGCGAGCCGACCTCGTCGGTGCGCGGGTCGTCGCCCAGGGTCAGCTCGCCGGTCTGCCGGACTCCTGCGAAGCCGCCCGAGCGGGTGACGGCGACGCGTCCCGCCGCCGGTGCGGCGCTCCCCGTCGACGACCCCGCCGCCCCGGTCACGCCGACCTGCGCCCATGCGGAGCGGACCGCGTCGGCGGCCTCGGCCGAGACGGCCTCGGCGGCGGCGACGGTCGCGGCCGCGAACCCCGCGAAGTCGGTGTCCGCGCCGATCCCGGAGGTGAGCGCGGCGAACCAGATCCGCCCCGCACCGTCCCAGCTCGTGCCGCCGATGCCGGTCGCGGCGAGGTGGAACGCCTTGTTGGGGATGCCGGAGTTGGTGTGCACGCCGCCGTTGTCGTCCTGGGTGTCGACGTAGTCGGCCATCGTGGCGACCTGGGGGTCCTTGCCGAGGGACGGGTCGTCGTAGGCGGTGCCGGGCGCGGCCATCGAGCGCAGCGCTCGACCCTGCACGGACGGCAGGAAGATGCCCTCGCCGATGAGCCAGTCGGCCTCGTCCGCGCGCTGTCCCAGCAGCCGCTGCTTGAGGCAGGACCCGAACACGTCGGAGATCGACTCGTTGAGGGCACCCGACTGCCCCTGGTAGGTGAGGTTGGCGGTGTACTGGGTGACCGCGTGGCTCAGCTCGTGGCCCAGCACGTCGACGGGCTTGGTGAACCGGCCGAAGACCGTGCCGTCACCGTCGCCGAACACCAGCTGGGTGCCGTCCCAGAAGGCGTTGTCGTAGTCGCGCTCGTAGTGCACGGTCGCGACCACGGCGGCACCCTGCCCGTCGTAGGAGTCGCGGCCGAAGACCTCCTTGAACAGCGCCAGCGAGGCCCGCACCCCCTCGTGCGCCTCGTCGACGGCCGGGTCGCCCGAGGCGGGCGCGTCGGCCGCCCGGACCTTGCGACCCGGAAGCGTCGAGCCGTTGTCGGCGGTGTAGACCGCGAACGGCTTGTTCCCGTCGGTCGGCGGGGTGGCGGTCGCGATGGCCCGGCGGACGCGCAGCTCGGCGTCGATCTCGAGTGTCCGAGCCCCGCACGCGCAGGTGTCGGGGTCCGGGTGCGCGGCGGCGATGCGCTCGAGGAGGAACGGGGGGACGATCTGGCACCGAGTCATGTCTCAGGTCTATCCCCGAGCACCGACAGCGGGAAACCCGCTGTGACAGACTCGGGCGCGTGTTGAGCATCGGACTCGTCGGCGGGATGAGCTGGGAGAGCAGCCTCGAGTACTACAAGCTGCTGAACCTCGGTGTCGAGCAGCGGCTGGGCGGGCTGCACTCGGCCCGGATCGTGATGTCCAGCGTCGACTTCCACGAGGTCACCGAGCTGCAGCGGGCCGGCCGCTGGGACGAGGTCGGCACCGCGCTCGCCGACGCGGCGCGCGGCGTCGAGGCGGCGGGCGCGGACCTGCTGCTGATGTGCACGACCGCGTTCCACACCGTCGCGGAGCAGGTGGAGGCGGCGGTGAGCGTGCCGTTCCTGCACCTCGCCGACGTGGTCGCCGACGCCTGCAAGGGCCGCGGGCTCACCAGCGTCGGCCTCATCGGCACCTCGTTCGCGATGCAGCAGCCGTTCTTCGTCGACCGGATCGCCTCGCACGGCCTCCGGGTCGTCGTCCCGGACGAGTCCCGCCACGACACGATCGACCGGATCATCTACGACGAGCTCGTGCACGGGAAGGTGGTGGACACCTCCCGCACCACCGTCGTGGGCGTCGTCGACGAGCTCTGGGACGCGGGCGCGCAGGGCGTGATCCTGGGGTGCACCGAGCTCGAGCTGCTGGTGAAGCAGGCCGACTCCGAGGTGCCGGTGTTCCCGTGCACGACCCTGCACGTGGAGGCCGCGCTCGACCGCGCCCTCAGCTGACCGCGTCGACGGCCTCGGGCAGCACCTCGCCGGCGCGGCCCCGGACCACGAGGTCCGCCAGCCCGTCGTACGGCGTCGGCTCGTCGTTCACGATCGCGAGCCGGGCCCCGTTGCGCACCGCCACCACCGGCAGCTCGGCGGCCGGGTAGACCGCCAGCGAGGAGCCGACCGCGAGCAGCAGGTCCGCCTGCTTGGCCAGGGCGAGCGCGTCGGAGACGACGTGCGGGAACAGCACCTGCTCGAACGAGACGGTCGAGGACTTCACCAGCCCGCCGCACAGCGGGCACAGCGGGTCGGGGTCACCGGCGTCGACCCGGTCGAGCGCCCAGGAGAGCGGGGCGGTGAACCCGCAGCCCTCGGGCTGGCCGTGCCGCGGCGCGTGCCCGATGCACATCACCTCGCGGGCGGTGCCGTGCACCTCGACCACGGTCCGCGAGCCGGCCTCCTGGTGCAGCCCGTCGATGTTCTGGGTGATCACGCCCGGCGAGCGGCCGGCCTGCTCGAGCCGGGCGAGGGCCCGGTGCCCGGGGTTGGGGGCGTACCCCTCCGCGAGGAGCTCGCGCCTCATCTGCCAGGACAGCTCGCGGACCCGGGCCGACTCGACGTACCGGCCGAACGTGAAGTCCGCCGGGTCGTAGCGGGTCCAGATGCCGCCGGGCGAGCGGAAGTCGGGGATGCCCGACTCGGTGGAGATCCCGGCGCCGGTGAACGCGACGACGCGGGAGGAGCCCGCGATGAGCTCGGCCAGGGGGGTCACTCCTCCGACGGTAGCGATTCGGGCGCAAGCCCCTCCTGCCGGTAGACTCGGTGGGTCCCAGCGCCCCGTCGCCTCCGTGTACGACGAGCCGCGGATCCCCCACCGAAAGCGCAGACTGCCCCGCCATGCCCGAGACCCTGAACCGCACCGACCTCCGCAACGTCGCGATCGTGGCGCACGTCGACCACGGCAAGACCACGCTCGTCGACGCGATGCTCTGGCAGGGCGGCGCGTTCGGCGAGCACCAGCACGTCGACGAGCGGGCGATGGACTCCGGCGACCTGGAGCGCGAGAAGGGCATCACGATCCTCGCGAAGAACACCGCGATCCGGTACACCGGTGCGGCCGCCACCGAGGGGCCGATGACCATCAACATCATCGACACCCCCGGCCACGCCGACTTCGGCGGCGAGGTCGAGCGCGGGCTGTCGATGGTGGACGGGATCGTGCTGCTCGTCGACGCGTCCGAGGGGCCGCTGCCGCAGACCCGGTTCGTGCTCCGCAAGGCGCTGAACGCCGACCTGCCCGTCGTGCTGGTGGTGAACAAGGTCGACCGGGCCGACGCGCGGATCAGCGAGGTCGTCGACGAGACCTACGAGCTGTTCATGGACCTGCTCGACGACAGCCACAACGCGGAGGCGCTGGACTTCCCGGTGGTGTACGCCTCCGCCAAGGCCGGGCGGGCGTCGCTGGAGCAGCCGGAGAACGGCGGCCTCCCGGACAGCGAGAACCTCGAGCCGCTGTTCAAGACGATCCTCGAGACGATCCCGGCTCCGACGTACCACGCCGACGCGCCGCTGCAGGCGCACGTCACCAACCTCGACTCCAGCCCGTTCCTCGGCCGGCTCGCGCTCGTCCGGGTCAAGGAGGGCACGCTGAAGAAGGGCCAGCAGGTCGCGTGGATGAAGCGCGACGGCTCGACCCAGAACGTCAAGGTCACCGAGCTGCTGGTCACCGAGGCGCTGGAGCGCAAGCCCGGCGAGAGCGCCGGCCCCGGCGACATCGTCGCGATCGCCGGCATGGCCGACATCATGATCGGCGAGACGCTGGCCGACCCGGAGAACCCGCAGGCGCTGCCGCTGATCACCGTCGACGAGCCGGCCATCTCGATGACCATCGGCACCAA
>DASTGV010000141.1:0-2690 GCA_035718765.1 Nocardioidaceae bacterium | reverse complement strand
ACGAACACCTTCTGCGCGCAGCCGACGGCGCAGAACGGGCAGATGGAGCTGACGACCTTGTCGGCGCGGGTCGTGCGGGGGGTCAGGGTCTCGCTGCGGGCCGAGCTGGCGGCGCTGCCGCGACCGAGCTTGTCGGGACCGGTGGCCTGCCGGAGCAGCGGCCAGCGCCCGATCGCTCCGAGGAACGACTTCTCGCCCATGCACCCCTCTTCTCCGCCGTCGGCGAGCCAGTGGGTAACCGCTGACGCCGAGCCTAAACCCCCGCCCGGACGGTCCCCCTCTAAGGTGGCCGCGGAGGCGTTTCTCGTCTGGTGACGGGCGCGGTCCTCAAAACCGTAGTGACCGGGTATCCCGGTCAGGCGGGTTCGATTCCCGTCCGCCTCCGCCAGACCATCGCAACGGGAGGGTGCGTGCCAGACGACCCGAGGCGTCGAACGCCGCGCACCGACACCGTCCTGTCCGACCCCGCCGTCGACCAGGCGGTGCGGCGGCTGGGCCGGCCGGCGGTGAAGACCGTCGTCGCCTCGGTGCTGCAGTCGTGCCGGGACGGTGCCGTGGCACCGGAGGACGTGGTCGCCGTCGTCCTCGAGCGGCTGCCCGCGTCGGTCTCGTCCCTGCGCGAGGTGCTCAACGCGACCGGGGTCGTGGTGCACACGAACCTCGGCCGGGCACCCCTGTCACGGGCCGCGGTCGACGCGGTGACCGTGGCCGCCGGCGCGACCGACGTGGAGCTCGACCTCGGCACCGGGCGGCGGGGGCCCCGCGGCGCGGGCGCGCTCGCCGCTCTCGCGGCCGCGGTCCCCGACGCGGGCGGCGTGCACGTCGTGAACAACGGGGCCGCCGCGCTGGCGCTGGTCACCTCGGTGCTGGCGCGCGGTCGCGAGGTCGTGGTGGCGCGGGGCGAGCTGGTCGAGATCGGCGACGGCTTCCGGATCCCGGAGCTGCTGGAGTCGGTGGGGGCGACCCTGCGCGAGGTGGGGACGACGAACCGGGTGCGGCTCGCGGACTACGCGGCTGCCGTGGGTGAGCGGACCGCGTTCGTGCTGAAGGTGCACCCGTCGAACTTCCGGGTCGAGGGGTTCACCTCCTCGGTGTCCGTGGCGTCGCTGGCAGCACTGGACGTTCCCCTGGTGGCGGACATCGGCTCGGGGCTGCTCGCGCCGCATCCCCGGCTGCCGGACGAGCCGGACGCGGCGACGTACCTCCGGCAGGGCGCCACCCTGGTCACCGCGTCCGGCGACAAGCTGCTCGGCGGGCCGCAGTGCGGGCTGCTGCTGGGCGACGCCGACCTGGTGCAGCGGCTGCGGCGGGACCCGTTCGCCCGGGCGCTGCGCGTCGACAAGCTGACCCTGGCCGCGCTCGAGGCGACCCTGCGCGGCCCCCTGCCGCCGGTGCTCGAGTCGCTGGCCGCCCGGCCCGAGGACCTGCTGGCGCGGGCCCGGCGGCTCGCCGCGTCGCTGGGCACCGACCTCGCGGAGGCCGTGGTGTCCGAGGCGGCGGTCGGCGGCGGCGGCGCCCCCGGCGTCGTGCTCCCGAGCGCCGCGGTGGCCCTGCCGGCCCGGCTGGCCGAGCCGCTGCGCGGCGGCGAGCCGCCGGTCATGGGCCGGGTCGTGGACGGGCGGCTGCTGCTCGACCTGGTCGCGGTGCCGCCGGAGCGCGACGACGACCTGGCCGAGGCGGTACGCCGGGCGGCGAAGGTCCAGCACTGATGCACGTCGTCGCGACGGCCGGTCACGTCGACCACGGCAAGTCCACGCTCGTCGAGGCGCTGACCGGGCAGCAGCCCGACCGGCTCGCGGACGAGCGCCGGCGCGGGCTGTCGATCGAGCTCGGGTACTGCTGGACGCGGCTGGAGGGCGTCGGCGACGTGGCCTTCGTCGACGTGCCCGGGCACGAGCGCTTCGTGACCACGATGCTCGCCGGCGTGGGTCCGGTCCCGGTCGCGATGCTGGTCGTCGCCGCCGACGACCCGTGGATGCCGCAGGCGGCCGAGCACCTCGCGGCGCTCGACGCGCTCGACGTGCGCCACGGCGTCCTGGTGGTGACCCGCGCCGACCTCGCCGACCCGGCACCGGCCCTGGCGCGTGCACGCGCGGAGCTGGCCTCGACCTCGCTGCGCGACGCGCCGGCGGTGGTGGTGAGCGGGCGGACCGGGCAGGGGCTGCCCGAGCTCCGCACGACCCTGGCGGACGTGCTGCGGGCGACACCGGTCCCGGACGCCGGTGCGGACGTGCGGCTGTGGGTCGACCGGCGGTTCCACGTGCGCGGCACCGGCACCGTGGTGACCGGCACGCTGCCCGCCGGGACGGTCCGGGCCGGGGACACCCTGTCGTTCGAGGGCCGACCGGTGCGGGTGCGGGCGGTGGAGTCGCTCGGCGCGGCGGTGCCGTCGGCGGTCGGCGTGGCCCGGGTCGCGCTGGACCTCGGGGGCAAGGCGCCCGACGACCTGCGCCGGGGCAGCGTGCTCGTCACGCCTGACGCGTACGAGCCGGCCGAGGTGGTCGACGTACGACTGCTCGGGGAGGGGCGCGTGCCCAACCGGCCCGTGCTGCACGTGGGCGCCACCTCGCTGGCGGTGCGCGCGCGGCCGCTCGCCGAGGACATGGTGCGGCTCACGCTCCCGCACGCACTGCCGCTGCGGATCGGCGACCGGGCGCTGCTGCGCGACCCCGGGAGCCGGCAGCTGTGGG
>DASTGV010000140.1:0-3473 GCA_035718765.1 Nocardioidaceae bacterium | reverse complement strand
GATCGCGAGCACGTGCGGGCCCTGGTGCAGCGTCCACGCCAGCCGCACCTGGGCCGGGCTGGCGCCGTGCGCCTCGGCCACCGCCCGCACCTCCGGGTGCTCCGGCCCCGACGCCCCACGCTCCCGGCCGGCCCCGGCGATGGCGAAGAACGGCACGAACGCGATGCCCCGCTCCGCGCACGCACGCAGCACGTCGTCCTCGCCCGGCTTGCGGGAGTCCAGCGCGTAGCGGTTCTGCACCTCGACCACCGGCGTCAGCGCCAGCGCCTCGTCGAGCTGGGCGACGCCGACGTTGGAGAGCCCCACGTGACGCAGCAGGCCCGCGTCGCGCAGCTCGAGCAGCGCCCCGACGTGGTCGGCGACGGGGCCCGGCCCGTAGGTGCGCAGGTTCACCACGTCGAGGTGGTCGCGGCCGAGCTGGCGGAGGTTCTCCTCCACCTGCCCGCGCAGCTGCTCGGGCCGGGCGAACGGCAGCCACTCGCCGGACGGGTCGCGGCCCGGTCCCACCTTGGTGGCGATGACCAGGTCGTCCGGGTACGGCGCGAGGGCCGCGCCGATCAGCTCGTTGGCCGACCGCAGCGAGGAGAAGTAGAACGCGGCGGTGTCCACGTGGTTCACCCCCAGCTCGACGGCCCGGCGCAGCACCGCGATCGACGTACGCCGGTCCCGGGGCACGCCGTGGTCGAAGGCGGCCGTGCCGGTCAGCCGCATCGCCCCGAGGCCGAGCCGGTTGACCGTGCGGTCGCCGAGGGTCCAGGTGCCGGCGGCGTCGGCGCTCACGCGGCGAGGTCCAGGTACATCACGTGCAGGCCGACGTACCCGTGCGTCGGGTGGTCGAACGCGCCCGGCACGGTGCCGACGATCTCGAACCCGAGCGACCGCCACAGCGCCACGGCGGCGGTGTTGGTCTCGACGACGGCGTTGAACTGGATGCCGCGGTAGCCGTGGTCGCGGTGCCAGCCGACGACGTACGTCGCCAGCGCACGTCCCACGCCGTGCCCGCGGGCGGCCGGCCCGACCATGAAGCTGGCGGTGCCGACGTGCGAGCCGCGGGCAGGCCGGTTCGGGCCCATCTTGGCGGTGCCGACGACCGCGCCGTCGACGAGGGCGACGACCGTGTGCCCCGGCGGCTGCTCGAGCCACAGCGCCCGCGCCTCGTCGGAGGTCATCGCCGGGTCGAAGGCGTAGGTCTCCCCGGCCCGCACGACCTCGGAGAAGATCGGCCAGATCTCGGGCCAGTCGTCGGGGGTCGCGTCACGGATCTCCACGGCGGCCACCCTAGACATGTCCTGCCCCGGCCTCAGACGTCGCCCGGTGCCCGCCCGGTGACGCAGTAGGCCATGCCGGCCGGGTCCCGCAGGACCGTCCACCCCGGGGTCTGGCGGACGACCCGGGCGCCGGCCGCCAGGTGCCGCGCGATCTCGGCGTCCCGGTCGCCGGCCGCGAGGTCGAGGTGCGCCCCGACGGCGGGCCGCTCGTCGTCGAGGCGCTGCAGCAGGACCGCGTAGGGGATCTCCTCGGGGCGCCGCAGCCGCTCGAACTCGTCCTGGTGGTCGTCGTAGCGCTCCCAGCCGGTGAGCTCGGCCCAGAAGCCGCACTCGCGGTCGTAGGCGCCGGGCGGGATGTCGAGGCAGACCTGGTCGACGATGCTGCGGGCGGCGCCGACGGGCTCGGGGCGCTGGTGCTGGCCGCGGTGCCGGACCAGGCAGAACGGCAGCCCGCCCGGCGAGGTGGACACGACCAGCCCGTCGGTCTCCCGCAGCGTCCGGGCGCCGAGGTCACGGGCGAGGCCGGCGGCCTCCTCGACGTTCTCCACGTAGAGGTCCGGGTGGCAGGCGGGGTCGCCGTCGCGGGTGCGCTGCAGCCACAGGCACGGGTCGCCGTGCACCGGCTGGAGCGGCACGAACTCGTCGTCGTCGCCGGCCGGGGGGCCGAGCAGCGTGTGCGTCATCGCCGCCCAGAACGCGGTCGCCGTGTCGAACAGCGGCGGCGGCACGTCCAGGAACATCGACATCCAGCGGACCGTCGTACTGCTCATCGCGTGCTCCCGGTCTCGACGTCACGGCGGGTCAGGCAGTACCCGCGGCCGGCCGGGTCACGCAGCGTCGTCCAGTGCTCCGTACGTCGGACCGGGCGGGCGCCGAGCGCGAGGTGCCGCGCGGCCTCGACGTCCCGATCGTCGCAGGCGAGGTCGAGGTGCGCCGTGACGGTGTACTGCTCGTCGTCGAGCCGCTGGAGCAGGAGCCGCAGCGGCATCCCGTCGGGCCGGGTCAGCGCGGCGAACCGTCCCGGGGAGCCGGAGGTCGGCTCCCAGCCGGTCAGGGCCGCCCAGAACGACCGCTCGGTGTCCCACTGGCTGGGCGGCACGTCCAGGCAGACCTGGTCCACCAGGCTCCGCGCGCCGGGCGGCCCCACCGGTCCCGGGCGCCGCCGGCCCGGGTGCCCGACGAGGCAGAACGTCAGCCCGCCGGGCGAGCCGCAGATGACGTAGCCGAGCACGTGGTGGCTGGTGCTGCCGCCGAGCTCCTCGACGCGACCGGCCAGCCCCCGCACGTCGTCGGTGTGCACGTCGAGGTGCAGCCCGCCGGGGACGGACTGGCCGACCCGCTGCACCTTGAGGACCGGGTCGCCGTCGGGTGGCAGCAGCGTCGCGAACTCGTCGCGGTCCCCGCGCGGCGGGGACAGCCGGGTGCCGGTCACCTCGCGCCAGAAGCGCTCGCTGGCCGCGGCAGTCTCGGGCGGGCTGTCGAGGAAGGCGGTCAGCCACCCGATGGTCATGGGAGGAAGGCTAGGGCCTTTCAGTCGGACCACGACCGCCCGGTGGGGAAGGCCCGGACGGTGCCGCCGGTGAGCTCGGCGAGCAGCGCGGCGAGGTCGGTGTCCGGGGTGACGCCCACGTGGAGGGTGACCCGCTCGGCGTAGGTCGCGTCGCGGACGTCCACCCCGCGCGCCCGCAGGTCGCTCTCCAGGCGGCCCGCGTCAGCGTGCGACACGGGCACGTCGAACAGCGCTGCCAGCACCCGCTCGTGGACACCCGCGGCGTCGAGGCCGGCCCGGACCGCGTCGCCGTAGGCCCGGACCAGCCCGCCGGCACCCAGCAGTGTCCCGCCGAACCACCGGGTGACGACGGCCACCACGTCGGACACGTCCCGTCCGCGCAGCACCTCCAGCATCGGCGCGCCGGCGGTGCCCGACGGCTCCCCGTCGTCGCTGGAGCGCGTCACCGCGGCGTCGGGACCGAGGACGAACGCCGAGCAGTGGTGCCGCGCGTCCCAGTGCACCTTGCGGGCCCGCTCGACGACCGCCCGCGCGGCCACCTCGGCGTCGACCCGCTCGATCCGGCAGAGGAAGCGTGAGCGCTTGACCTCCGTCTCGACGGTGGCGGCGCGGGCGACGGTGCGGTAGCGGGTCACGTCCACAGGCCGAGCACCGACCCGCCGATCTTCACGATGAACGCCGCCACGACGACCACG
>DASTGV010000139.1:0-29633 GCA_035718765.1 Nocardioidaceae bacterium | reverse complement strand
GACGTCGAGGACAGTCCGGCTGTTCACGTCCCACCTGAGTCGGCGCTGACCATCCAGATTTCCCGGCGGTGGCGCCCCATGTTGGGGCCCGTCGCTGTAGATCGCGTGCTCTGCCCGTCCGGCGACCAGGGAGTCGTCGATCCCTGAGGTGTGCAGTACGAGGTGCCTGGTCCGAGCCGTCACCTTGTACGGCGTAGACCGCCCGGGAGTCGTCGCATCCCCACCGGAGGTGATCGCGTGGGCGATCCGCGCGCTGTCAGAGACCAGTCAGGTTGGGTCACCTCGCCCAGCGCCATGTGGTTACCGTCGGTCGCACTACGGGCAGTGGCGTCACGGCGCCTGCTCGTCCCTCGTGGGCGTGCCTGCTCCGACCAGGATGACGAGGTCCGCGATGGCCGCAGCGCAGCCACCGGGACGGGTGGGGCGCCGGCTCTCGTGATCCACCAGGGCTGCGGCCAGGTCGCGGATCCTGAGGTTGCGGGGGCTCGCGACGGCTTTCAGCACCTCGAACGCCTCGTCAGCACGGAGCCCGTAGGAGCTCATCAGCATCCCCTTGGCCTGGTCGATGGTGCTCCTGGAGCTGGTGGCCCGGCCGACCGCGTAGTCGGCCGCGGCGCGGGTCTCGGCGACCAGGGGTTCGGTGACCTCGGCGATGCAGCCCCGGACGGCGACCGTGGTGCCGGCCTCGTCTGTCTCGGCGTACCCGAACGCGATCACGGCGTGGGTGCGTCCGCGGGTGTCGATGATGCGGTGCCGGCACGCGAACGGGGTGCCCTGGGTGATCGCGTCGACGAAGACGGCGTGTGCCGACTCACGGTCGTCCGGATGCTTGTGGGCGAGGAGCAGCTCGGTGCTGGGCACCACCTGGCCGCGCGCCAGGCCGTGCAGGGCGTACATCGCCTCGTCCCACTCCCACCGGTCCTCGGTGACCGAGTAGGCGTATGCCGCCAACGGCAGGCTCGTGTGACTGGCGAGCACCGGCGGCACGGCGGGTCGCTCGGCAGGCTCGTCTGCGGATGTCATCACACCTCCCCACGCCTCCGGCGAACGCACTGCCAGCTTCCGCGCGGCGCCCGGACGGCTCAGAGGGTGGAGTGCTGGCATCGTCGCGGAGTGCCGACGACCTCGTTTCGAGATTGACACCGTCCGAGGACCGCGGCAAGAGCCACCGGGCGGCTGTCACTGGCGCCCGGACCTACGGGTCCTGCGTGCGCGCCGTCTCGATCACGGCCTGGGCACGCATCTGGACCGGCCAGGTGGCCACGAAGTCGTCCATCTCCGGCTCCCACGGCTGCGCGGCCGCGATGAAGTCGCCGCTCACCGCGTCCGCCAGCTCGTCGTCGCCGTCGGCCAGCGCCTCGTCGACGATCTCCAGCAGCCGGTGCAGGGCCCCGGTGCGTCCGTCCTCGAAGAGCTCGAGCGCCCGCTCGCGCAGCAGGCCCATCAGCACGAACTCGTCACCTCCCGGCAGCGCGGCCAGGTGGGCGCGCAGCACGCCGTGGACCTCGGGTACGTCGCGCCGGAGCTCATCGACCAGCTCCTCCAGGTTCATCGGCCCTCCTCCAGGAAGCGGCGGCGCGGCATCGCGTACACGTAGCGGGCGCCGGGGTACTCGCTCAGCGACCAGAGCTGGTCACGCGAGGGCCAGTACGTGATGTCCTCGGGACCGACGGGCAGCTGCCGGCGGTGCTCACGCAGGTGACCGGGCCGGCCGACCCACACGCTGCCCAGCCGGTAGCGGCCGCGGCTGGTGGTGACGAACCAGGTCCCGTCGACGACGGCCGCACCCTGCATGCCGGGCACCCCGCCGTCGTCGAGCATCGTGGGCAGCGAGCGGCCGTCGTCCTCGGCGCGCAGCAGCGACGTCACCGGGTCGACCTCGTAGCGCACGAGGCGGGTGGTCAGGCCGTCGCGGCCGTACTCGCCCGCGACCAGCTGGTGGGGGGAGACGCTCCGGTCCAGCGACGCGAAGGAGTACCGCATCCGGGGCAGTCCCCGGCCCGAGTGGCCGTCGTAGGTGAAGCGCACCGGCAGGAAGTACCGGAAGCCGAACCCGTCGACGCGGTCGTCCCGCACCCGCAGCCGCGTCGGGTCCCCGGCCGGCACCCGCACGATGTCGTCGAGACGGAAGGAGCTGAAGCCGCGGGCGGTCCCGGCCACGTGCACGTGGTCGCCGTGCCAGACGATCCCGCCGGCGTGCACCGTGACCGGGCGTACGTCGACCGCGCCGTCGTCGCGCAGGAACGGCTCGACCAGGAGCACGTGCCGGTAGCGGATGTCGGAGGGGTCGGTGAGGTCGACGAAGGTCAGCCGGGCGCCCTTGCCGTAGCCGTCGACCTGGTGCGAGTAGGCACTCGTCACCAGGACCGAGCGGCCCTCGACCACGTCGGGGTCGTGCGCGTCGGCGGAGGTGGTGATGCCCTGCGGCCACCAGCGGGCCGAGCGCAGGTCGTCGCGGTCCCACCGGAACCCCCACACCGCGGCCGGTGCGGGCACCCGGACCGCGCGGGCCCGCCGGTTCAGGTCCCCGAGCACGCCGCGCAGGCCGACCCGGCCCCCGAGACGCGCGGCCAGGGCCTCCACCTCCTCGACACGGTCGGCGCCGCGCAGCAGGTGGACGCCGTCGTGCCGGGCCCGGTGCTCCACGCAGACAGTCTGACCGACGGGGAACTGGCATCATGCGCGTCGTGTCCGAACCGGTCGAGGTCCTCGTGGTCGGTGCCGCCGTGGTGCGGCACGGCCGGGTGCTGGCGACCCGGCGCACCCACCCGCCGGAGGCGGCCGGCCAGTGGGAGTTCCCGGGCGGCAAGGTCGAGCCGGGGGAGGACCCCGACGACGCGGTGGTGCGGGAGATCGCGGAGGAGCTCGGCTGCAAGGTGCGGGTCACCGGGATGCTCGCGGGCGCGCAGCCGGTGAAGCCCGGCTACACCCTGCGGGTCGCCGTGGCCGAGCTGGTCGACGGCGAGCCGGTGCCGCACGAGCACGACGCGCTGCGCTGGCTGGCGCCCGAGGAGCTCGACCAGGTCGCCTGGCTCGCGCCCGACCTGCCGTTCCTGGCCGAGCTGCGCGAGCTCCTGCTGGACGGGCACCGGCTCGAGGGCGGCAACGTCGGCGGGGCGGTCCGCATCGGCCGCACCGTGCGTCGTCCCACCGGGCCCTGGACGCCGGCCGTGCACCGGCTGCTGCGGCGGGTCGGCGAGGCCGGTCTGCCCGCCGTCCCGCGCGTGCTCGGCACCGACGCCCGCGGCCGCGAGGTGCTGTCGTACCTGCCCGGGACCATCGTCGACGTCAACGAGGAGCTGATGACCGACGGGCAGCTCGTCGCCACGGCCCGATGGCTGCGGGCGCTGCACGACGCGCTGGCCGGCACGGAGCTCGAAGGACCCTGGCGCTGGTTCGACGTCCCCGACGCCACCGTGCTGGGGCACAACGACGTCGCGCCGTACAACCTGTGCTTCGAGGGGGACACGCTGACCGGCGTCTTCGACTGGGACCTGGCCGGCCCGACCACGCCGGCGCTGGAGCTCGCGCAGCTCGCCTGGGCCGGTGTGCCGCTGTTCCGGGCCCGCCCGGCCGCCGAGGTGGCCCGGCGGCTGGACCTGCTCGCGACCACCTACGGCGGACCGTCCGCGCGTGAGGTGCTCGCCGCGGTGGTCCGGCTCAAGGAGATCGGCATCGCCGGTATCCGCCGCTGGATCGAGGACGGGGACCCGGCCGGCGTCGCCCAGGCGGCGATCGGCGAGCCGGAGAACACCGTGCGGGCACTGCGCCTGCTCCGCGAGCGCCTGGCCGCGATCGAGGAGCACCTCGCGTGACCGTCCGGGTGGCGCTCGACGCCGAGGAAGACGCACGTGCCGTCGCCGACCGGCTGCGCGCGGCCGGCTTCGACGCGCGCGTCGAGCGGGACCGGTTCGCCGGCGAGGACGACGACGAGGACCACGCCTGGGTGGTGCTCACCGACGCGCCGCCGTTCCTGGTCGAGGTGGTCGCCGAGGAGTACGACGGGTGGGTGGACGACACCGTCGACGCACCGCCCGACCCGCCGCCCGCACCCCTCGACCTGCCGGACGCACCACGTCGGGTCAAGGGCCACTGGAGCGCCGAATAGGCTGCACGCATGGATCAACGGATGCTCCTCGTGCACGCCCATCCCGACGACGAGTCGATCGGTCAGGGCGCGACGATGGCGAAGTACGTCGCCCGCGGCACGCAGGTGACCCTGGTGACGTGCACGCTCGGCGAGGAGGGTGAGGTGCTCATCCCGGACCTGGCGCACCTCGCCTCCCACCGCGAGGACGGCCTCGGCCGGCACCGGATCACCGAGCTCGCCAGCGCGATGAAGGAGCTCGGGGTCACCGACCACCGCTTCCTCGGCGGCGCCGGCCGGTTCCGCGACTCGGGCATGGTGTGGGCGCCCGAGGGGCACGCCACCGCCGGCGAGGACGTCAAGGACGGCACCTTCTGGCGGGCCGACCTGCTGGAGGCCGCCGACCTGCTCGTCGAGATCATCCGTGAGGTCAAGCCGCAGGTGATGGTCACCTACGACCAGTTCGGCGGCTACGGCCACCCCGACCACATCCAGGCGCACCGCGTCGCCACCTACGCCGCGTCCCTGGCCGCCGTACCCTCCTACCGGCCCGAGCTCGGCGAGGCGTGGGACATCGCCAAGATCTACTGGGGCGCGATGTCGGAGTCGCGGATGCGTGAGGGCCTGCGGGCGCTGCGCGCGGCCGGCGACACGACCGCGTTCGAGGGCATGGACCCGGAGGGCCCGCTGCCGCCGTTCATCGTCCCCGACGAGATGCTGTCCGCGGTGGTCGTGGCCGACGACTTCGCCGACGCCAAGATGCGCGCGATGAGGGCGCACGCCACCCAGATCGAGGTGGACGGGCCGTTCTTCGCGCTGTCGAACAACATCGGCAACAAGGTCTGGGGCACCGAGTTCTACCGCCTGGCCAAGGGCGTGCAGGGCCCGACGAACGAGGACGGTCTCGAGACCGACCTGTTCGCCGGCCTCGAGTAGTGCCCCTGACCCTGCTCCGCCACGCCGCCGCGCTGCTCCTCGGCGCGCTCGTCTCGCTGGCCTCCGTGGCCGTGCACCGGTCGGCCTTCCCGCTCGGTCTGCTGCTGGCGGTGGTCACGTCGTACGCCGTGCCCTGGTGGCTGCTGCGGTCGTCGCATCCTCGGACCGCCGCGTCGTACGTCGCGGGCTGGCTGGTGCTCTTCGGGTTCGTGGTCAAGGGACGCCCCGAGGGGGACTTCGCCATCGCCCAGGACGTGCGGGGTCTCACGCTGATGCTGGCCGGTCTCGGGCTCGTCGTCGTGGCTCTCGTCAGCCTCACCGGAAGACGGCCTTCCGGCACGTAGCCTTCTCCCGTGAGCGACGCTCCCTACCCGTACCGCACGAACGACCGCCGGGTGATCCCCTGGCTGCTGTTCGGGCTGGCGGTGATCTTCGGCGCCCTGTACGTCGCCTGCTACTGGTTCACCAGCGACCGGATCCCGCGCGGCACGACCGTCGACGGCGTCTCCATCGGCGGGATGAGCCCGGCCGCTGCGACGGCCGCGCTGCGGTCCGACCTCGACGAGCGCGTCGCGGCGCCGATCCGGGTCGTCGCCAACGGGCAGCGGACCACGATCCAACCGACCAAGGCGGGGCTCGGCGTCGACGTGCCCGCGACGGTCGCAGCGGCCGGCGGCGGCCGCAGCTGGGACCCGGTGCGGATGTGGGAGTACTTCGCCGGCGGCAACGACGAGCGGCCGGTCGTGACGGTGGACCGCCCGGCACTCGCCGCCGCAGTTGCCGCGGTGGCTGACCGGGCCGACGTGCCCGCCACCGAGGGGGCCGTTCGCTTCGTCGGCGACCAGGCCGTGGCGAAGTACCCCGAGAAGGGCACGGTGGTCGACCGCCCCGCCGCCGTGAAGGCCGTCCGCGCGGCGTTCCTGAACACCGTCGACGCCGTCGACCTGCCGACCGCCGAGGCCGACCCGGTCGTGTCCAAGGACGCGGTGAGCCGCGCCATGGACCGTTTCGCCAACCCCGCCATGTCCGGCGCTGTCGTGGTCACGCTCGATGGGGAGGGGGTCCGCCTGGAGCCCCAGGACTTCGCGCCCGCCCTGTCGATGAAGGCGGTCGGCACCGAGCTCCAGCCGCAGCTCGACGCCAAGGTCCTGCTCGATACGCTCACCCCGAAGCTGGCCCAGATCACCGAGAAGCCGAAGGACGCGTCGTTCAGGATCGTGGACGGCAAGCCGGTCCTCGTGCCGGCGAGGACGGGGGTGACCTTCGACCCGACCGCCGTGACCGGGCCGTTCCTGGACCTGGTCACCAGGACCGGGTCCGAGCGGACCCTCGCACTGACCGGCGTCCCCGCCCAGCCGACGCTCACGACCGACGCGGCGAAGCAGCTCAGCATCAACCAGCAGGTGTCCACGTTCACCACGCACTTCCCCTACGCGGCGTACCGCAACCAGAACCTCTCCCGCGCCGCCCAGCTCGTCAACGGCACGCTGCTGAAGCCCGGCGAGACCTTCAGCCTCAACGACACGGTCGGCGAGCGCACCGCCGCGAACGGGTTCACCAAGGGCTTCATCATCAGCGACGGGGTCTTCAGGGAGGACCTCGGCGGGGGTGTCAGCCAGGTGGCGACCACGACGTTCAACGCGGCGTTCTTCGCCGGCCTCGAGGACGTCGAGCACAAGCCGCACTCCTTCTACATCGACCGCTACCCGGTCGGCCGCGAGGCGACCGTCGCGTGGGGGAGCGTCGACCTGAAGTTCAAGAACACCACGCCGTACGGCGTCCTCATCCAGGCCTCGGTCGACAAGAGCACCCCGTCGACCCAGGGCGCGATGCACGTGTCGATGTACTCCACGAAGTACTGGGACATCAAGGCCGAGCAGTCCGCCCGCTACAACGAGACCGCGCCCGCGACCCGGCACCTCAGCGGGCCCGGCTGCGTGCCCAACCAGGGCTACGGCGGCTTCGACATCGACGTCTACCGGCTCTTCTACCGCGCCGGCTCCGACCAGCTCGACCACCGCGAGAGGATGCACACCCGCTACACCCCCAGCGACAGCGTCGTCTGCTCCTGACCGTTCACAGCCTCTCGTGGCTGTGGTCGCCGTGCTCCCCGGTCTCCGCGGCGCCCGCCCCGGTGTGGCAGCGGTCGCCGTCCGTCGTCATCGACGGCGCGACGTCGATCGCCGGGTTCTGGTCGAAGAAGCCGAACGGCTTGAGCCAGAACGACACGATGTCGACCGGCATGACCGGCCACTCCTCCACGCGGGTGATGTGCTGGATCCCGAAGACGTACCAGAGGACCACGTCGGTGTTCTCCAGCGGCTCGTCGTCGGAGATCCACCGCGTCATGCCCAGGTCGCTCTCGGACTGGGTGGGGTGGGTGCCGGCGGGCCACCGCTCGTCGTCGTGGTGCCGGGTCACCCAGAGGGTGTGGCCGATCACCGGGGCGCGGCGGTACGGCGGCGCCTCCGGGTCCATCAGGACCGGGATCGAGGCGGTGGGCAACAGCTTGTACGCGGTGTTCGTCCCGTGCGCGTTGGTGCGGTTCGGGTTGACCACCTTCCACGACCGCTGGCTGCCCCAGTCGAAGTCGCGGGCGGACTCGGCCTCCGAGCGGACCGGCGTGGACCTGGTGACGAGGGTCAGGCCGTAGGGGTTCTCCTCCGAAATCGGCAGTGCCTCTGCGTCCACCTCCATCACGGTGTTGTCGTCACCGTCGACGTCGAGGTCCAGCCGGGCCACGAGGAAGTGCTGGTGGAACGGTGCGTAGGTCCGCTCGTCGACGACGGTCCCCGTGGCCGGTGGCTCGTCCTCGGAGGCGAACGGCGTGGTCACCATCAGTCCCGTCGCGCGGACCTCGCACTCGATGTTGCCGTCCTGGTAGAAGCGCCAGTAGAGGAGGTACTCGTAGTTGGCCACGGTGATGTGGCTGGAGACCACCAGGCGGCGCATCCGGCGGACCTCGGCGCCGAGGTCGTGGTCGACGTGCTTCCACAGGACGGCGTTGTCCTCCTCGTGCAGGCAGATCGCGTTCTTGACGGTGTACGGCTCGCCCAACGTGTCGTGCAGCACCGCGTCGACGTACCGGATCTCGCCCAGGCAGTCGCAGCCGAGCTCCAGGGAGGTCGTCATGAACCCGAGACCCCACTCCCCGATGTCGAACGCGGTCCGGCGGTAGTGGTCGAAGGACGTGTCGCGGTAGGGCACGACCATCTCCGCGAGGGACAGCCGGTAGGCGATGTCCCGGACCGTCCCGTGGTCGTCGTAGGTCACCTGGTAGATCACGGGGCCCTCGCGGTAGTTGAACCCCAGGCGCATCGACCAGCTCTGCCACCGCAGCTCGGTCCCGTCGACGGTGAACGAGGTCCCTTCCGGCTGGGTGACGTGCAGCGGTCTCAGGTCGGTGCGCTGCTCTCCCGACCAGGGCCCGGGGACGTACTCCGCCTTCACCGCGGGCTGACCGTGGTCGTGGTCGTTCTCGAGCTCGAGCAGCTCCAGGGTGTTCAGGTCCACGACCAGCTTGAGGCCGGAGACGGGATGCGCGTACACGTTGCCCTCGGGCGTCTCGCGGTACCACACGTCGCACCAGCCGAGCCGACGGTCCCGCCACCTCTCGGGCATGACCGCACGCCCGTAGGTCCACACCTCGATCATCACCAGGGACATGTCGGCGATGCCGCGCTGCGCGAGTGCCGCGACCACGTCCGGGTGGGCCCGCATCGCGGCGTCGACCTCGTGGGTCTCGTCCACCGTGAAGTTCGGCGTCACGCCGGGAAGGTGCGTCCAGGACGCGACCTTCTCCGCGGTGAGGTCGACGAGACCGTCCCAGGCCTGGTTGTCCGCCCGGTTCCACAGCACCGCGTGCGCGAGGCGCGGCACGGGATCGCCGGGCGCCCACGCCTTCACCTCCGCCTTGGGCGGCTCCTGGAGCTCGATGGAGGCGAAGCGCCACGTGTCGCCCAGCTCCCGGTCGCGCCGGAGCACGGTGGCCGTCACCCGGAACTCGTCCTCGGTCAGTGGCTCGAGCGGATGCGCCGCCATCTCAGCGCCCGTCCAGCAACGGCCGGGACGGGTCCCACGACGTTCCTTCCCGTTCGTCCCGGCGCCGGCGGGCGATCGCGGACAGCGCCTCCAGCACGACCCGGTTGGCCAGGGCGGCGGTGATGTCGGCGTGGTCGTACGGCGGGCTGACCTCCACCACGTCCATCCCCGCGACCGGGAGCTCCAGGCAGATCCGGCGTACGGCGTCGAGGAGCTGCCGCGCGCTCAGCCCTCCTGGCTCCGGGGTGCCGGTGCCGGGCGCGTGCCCGGGGTCGCACACGTCGATGTCGACGGAGAGGAAGACTCCCTCGCACTCGTCGGTGGCGGTCGCGAACGCCTCCGTCAGGCAGACGTCCAGCCCCCGTCGACCGATCTCGGTCATCTCGTAGGAACGCATGCGCTGGGCGGCCATCCAGTCCAGCGTGTCCGGCGGTGGCCAGTACCCGCGCAGCCCGATCTGCAGGAACCGGTCGCCGCGCAACGCCCCCGACTCGATCAGCCGGCGCATCGGCTGGCCGTGCCCCCACAGGGAGCCGAACTCGATGTCACCGGTGTCCGCATGGGCGTCGAAGTGCAGCATCGAGACCCGGCCGTGGCCGAGCACGTTGGCCACCCCCTTCGCGTCCGGGTACGCGATCGAGTGGTCTCCGCCCAGGACGACCGGGATCGCACCGGCACGCGTGACCTTCGCGACCGCCGCCTCCAGCGCCGGCAGGGCCACCTCGATGTCGCCGGAGTACATCTCGACGTCGCCGGCGTCGACCACGCCCAGGTCGACGAGCCCGTCCGTGCGGAGGGCGAGGCTGGGTCGCGAGCCGTCGTGCCCGAGGTAGTCGGTCATCCGGATCGCCATCGGGCCGAAGCGTGCGCCCGGGCGGTGCGACGTGCCGCCGTCGAACGGGGCACCCAGGATCACCACCTGCGCGTCGGCGTACGTCGCCGGGTCGTCGAGGTCGCAGGCGGGAACGCCGAGGAAGGTGAAGTCCGGCCCGAACTGCGTGCCGTACCGCGTCACCACTGGAGTCTGGCAGCCCCGGATGACGTGTCAAGGGTCCCGCGCGCGGCGCTCACTCGCGCAGCTCCTCCGGTACGACGTAGTCGGCCATCTGCTCGGCGGTGCGCTTGGGCAGGGTCTCGCCCCGGAAGTACGGCGGCATCGCGACCCAGGTGACGACCATCAGCACCACCCCCAGGGCCAGTGCCCCGATCCCGGTCAGGAAGATGCCGCCGATCTCCCAGTGCGGTGGGAACGGCATCTTCCAGGAGGTGGTGGAGTCGGCGTTGGGACCCACCAGCCAGTAGTCGTGGGCCGCCTGCAGGAACGCGACCAGCAGGAGGAGGCCGCCGAGGGACGGGATCACCCCGCGGGTGAGGAAGTGGCGCACGGACTTCGTCAGGGTGTGCCGGTAGAACACCGGTGCCGTGAACCCGGTCATGCCGTAGTAGAAGGCGATCAGCAGCCCGAGCGACGCGATCGAGTCGGCCAGCACGTTGCCGCTGATGAGTGTCAGCCCGACGTAGAAGACGATCGACGCGATTCCCATGCCCACCGTCGACCAGGTCGGCGTCATGTGCCGCTCGCTCACCCGGGCGAACTTTGCGGGGATCGCCTTGTGCACCGCCATGGAGAGCGTGGTGCGCGCGGTCGGGAGGATGGTCGTCAAGGTGCTGGCGGCCGCCGAGCTGAGCACCATGAGGATCAGCAGGTGCACGGCGAAGCTGCCCACCGGGCTGGTGCCGAACACCGCCGTGCCGAGCACGGAGAACACGTCGTCCGCGCTGTTCGGGTTCGCCAGCCCGATGCCCTTCGTGCCGACGCCGCCGAAGGCCTGGGCGGCGGTGGTGACGAGGACGTAGACGACCAGCAGCACGAGCGTGGCGGTGACGGCAGCCCGCCCCGGCGTCTTGCGGGCGTCCTTGGTCTCCTCGTTGACCGAGACGGCCGTGTCGAACCCCCAGTAGATGAAGACGGCGAGCAGCGTGCCGGTGGCCAGCGCTCCGGCGCTCGGGATGCTGAAGGGGTTGAACCACGACAGAGCCGGGTGCAGCGACGAGGCCGCTGCGTTGCCCGTGTACACGCGCACCAGGGCGATGACGGAGAACAGCGCGAGCACACCGAGCTCGATGCCCAGGAGGGCGTACTGGATCCTGGCCGAGATCTCGATGCCGATGTAGCAGATCCAGGTCATCAGCACGATCCACCCGACGCCGACCACCGTGGGCCAGAACGTCTGGGCGGCGACCCCGGGCGCGTTGAACAGCAGGAAGAAGTACGACCCGGCGATCGCGGCCAGGTTCGCCATCACCACGACGTCCGCGGCGACGATGGCCCAGCCGCCCATCCATCCGGTCCGGGGGCCGAAGGCGCGGGCCGCCCAGGTGAAGGTGGTGCCGGCGTCGGGCTCGGCCTCGTTGAGCTCGCGGTAGCCGACGGCCACGCAGTACATCGGGATGAAGGCCAGGACCATGATCACCGGTGCCTGCAGGCCGACGGAGATCACCACGAAGCCGATGGTGGCCGCCAGGCTGTAGGCCGGCGCGACGGACGCGAGGGCGATCACGGTGCTGGAGAGCAGGCCCAGCGCTCCCTGCTTGAGCCCCTTCTCGAGGATGTCGAAGCCGGAGCCGGACTGGTCGGCGGGTACGGATGTCATCGCGTTCCTTCCACGGGTCTGGCGCTTCTCCCGTGGCGGCACAGACGATCTGGGCGGCCCCCTGGGTCGAGTATCCGCCGGCCCTCGTCACCGTTCCATGGCTACGTCGTCTCGTTCGTCCGCGACGTAACGGCCCGCACCGGGACGAAGCCGGTCGAGCCGGACAGGCGCTAGCGGACGACCACGCGGACCCGGTCGGTGGTCCCGAGCGGGAACCACCGGCGCCACGCGTCGTACAGCTCGCGCAGGTCGCCGGGCGAGAGCTTGACGCAGCCGTAGGACCGGTAGTCGTTGATCTTCGGGTACTCCCACCGGCACACCTGGTCGCCCCGGCGGTCGGCGCACTGCCGGGAGCCGGCGCCCTGCTCGGTGTGGATGAACAGGTCGGTGCGCATGGTGCCGTTGCCGCACGCCTTGTGGCCGAGGTAGATCGCGCGGCCCTTGATCAGGTTGCCGTGGTAGTCCCGGAACAGCTTCGGGCCGTAGGTGCCGTTCGGCAGCCAGCCCCGGTTGAGGGCGCAGGCGTTCGTCGCGTTGCGGAAGTAGCCCGAACCGGCCCGCCAGGACAGCTCCTGCACGCGGGTGCGGCTGCCGCCGCGGACCTCGTACAGCTCCCAGGTGAGGGTCGAGCGGAAGGTGTTCGCGTAGTTCTTGTGGAACGTGATCACGGCCTCGTGCGTGACGGAGGCCGACGCCGGGGGAGCGACGAGCAGCGCCGCGACGAGCGCGAGAAGCACGGCCCCCAGCCGCGTGCGGCTCATCGTGCGGGCGCCGCGAGGTAGCGGTAGGTGTGGTGGGTGCGGAAGCCGAGCCCGGCGTACAGCGCCAGCCCGGCCACGTTGTCGCCCCGCACCTGCAGGTACGCCGTGCTCGCGCCACGCTCCGCGGACCACGCCAGCATCTCGTCGACCACGACGAGAGCGAGGCCGCGGCGCCGGTGGTCGGGGGAGACCCACACGTCGGTGATGCCGGCCCAGTCGCCGTCGGTGGCGACGCGGCCCTTCGCCACCACGCGCTCGCCCTCGAGCACCGACACGAAGCCGACCTGGTCGGGTCCCTCGAGCACGGCCACGGCGTCCGAGGGGTGCGCGAGGGCCCGGGCGTCGTTGGCCAGCCAGGCCGGTGTGGCCGTCGCGGACACCGTCACGTGGGCGTCGGTCGCGGGTCGCAGCCGGCGGACCGCCCGGGACGCCTGCGCGACCGACGCGATCTGGAGCTCCGAGTCGGCCTCGCCGGGACGCGCGACGACCCAGCCGGCGTCCTCGAAGGACGCACCGGTCGCCGAGCCGACCACCACCTGCGCCCAGGCCGGCAGACCGTGTCCGGCGTAGAACGAGACCGCGTGGGCGACCGCGTCCGGGAACGGCAGTCCCGGGTCACCGATCGCCATCACGGAGTTGGCGCGGGCGCTGAACCCGCCGGAGGCCCGGAGCAGCCAGTCGCCGAGCGGCTCGACGTGCACGGCCGGCCACGACGCGTTCGACAGCCGGCAGGCCTGCTCGGCGGACACCCGCATCCGGGGCGACGGTCGCGGGGGCACCGGCTTGCCGGACACGATCTCGGCGAGCGCGATCTCGGTGACCGAGCCGTCCTCGGCGCGCACCGTCGTCGTCGGCGGCTGCCAGGTCTCCATGACGCCGAGCAGGTCGGTCATCGCGGGGCCGCCGCTCGGTCCGGTCCGGCCTGGGAGCACCCGGCGGACCACGACGCGCTGCCCGACGCAGTGCGGGCCCAGGCCGGGCGGATTGCTCATGGAGGGACTTTCGTCTTGCGGTGCGGGGCTCGGTGCGGGGTGCGGCTGGCGAGATACTAGGCTGTGAAGTACCAAGACAGCGCATCATCGGGAGGAACAAGGTGACCTACGTCATCGCGCAGCCCTGTGTCGACCTGAAGGACCGGGCCTGCGTCGACGAGTGCCCCGTCGACTGCATCTACGAGGGCAAGCGGATGCTCTACATCCACCCCGACGAGTGCGTGGACTGCGGTGCCTGCGAGCCGGTCTGCCCCGTGGAGGCGATCTTCTACGAGGACGACACCCCGGAGCAGTGGAAGGACTACTACACCGCGAACGTCGCCTTCTTCGACGACCTCGGTTCGCCGGGCGGCGCCGCGAAGCTCGGTGTGATCGACAAGGACCACCCGCTCATCGAGGCGCTCCCGCCGCAGAACCAGGAGTGACCACGTCCCAGCACGACGGCGCGCCGACCACCGCTCCCTGGTGGACGGCGCGTTCTGTTTCCGCCGCCCTCCCGGACTTCCCGTGGGACCACCTCACGGCGTACGGCGACCGGGCCCGGGCCCACGCGGACGGGGTGGTCGACCTGTCCGTCGGGACCCCGGTGGACCCCACGCCCGACGTGGTGCAGAAGGCCCTCGCCGGCGCGGCCGACTCGCCGGGCTACCCCCTGACGGTCGGTCGCCCGGACGCCCGGCAGGCGGCCGTCGACTGGCTGGCCCGACGGTTCGGCGTGACCGGCCTCGACATCGACGCGGTGCTGCCGGTCATCGGCTCGAAGGAGCTGATCGCGTCCATGCCGACCCACCTGGGGCTCGGGGTGGGGGACCTGGTGGTGTACCCGGAGCTGGCGTACCCGACCTACGAGGTCGGTGCGCGCCTCGCCGGGGCGCGCACGCTGGCGACCGACTCGCTCACGTCCGTCGGCCCGGAGCGGGTGGCCCTGGTCTGGGTGAACTCCCCGTCGAACCCGACCGGGCGGGTGCTGCCCGTGGAACACCTGCGCAAGGTGGTGGCCTGGTGCCGCGAGCGTGGCGCGCTGCTGGTGTCGGACGAGTGCTACGTCGAGTGCGCCTGGGAGACCACGCCCGTCTCGGTGCTGCACCCGGACGTCTGCGACGGTGACCACACCGGGATCCTCGCGGTGCACTCGCTGTCCAAGCGCTCCAACATGGCCGGCCACCGGGTCGGTTTCGTGGCGGGTGACCGGGACGTGGTGCGCGAGCTGCTCGCCGTCCGCAAGAACCTGGGGCTGATGCTGCCCGGCCCGCAGCAGGTCGCGATGCGCGACGCCCTCGACGACGACGAGCACGTCGCCGTGCAGCACGCCCGCTACGCCCGGCGGCGGGGCCTGCTCAAGACCGCTCTGGAGGGCGCCGGCTTCCGGGTCGACCACTCGGAGGCGTCGCTGTACCTGTGGGCGACCCGTGCGGAGCCCTGCTGGGACACGGTGTCCTGGCTGGCGGACCGCGGCATCCTGGTCGCGCCGGGTGAGTTCTACGGCCCGGCCGGCGCGCAGCACGTGCGGGTGGCGTTCACCGCCACCGACGAGCGGGTCGAGGCGGCCTGCGCCCGGCTGTCCTGACCGTCCTCTCAGCCGGCGTGCTCGTAGCCCGACGGCATCGGGACCGCGTTCATGCCGCCCCCGATCGGGGTGCGGGACGGTGCGGCGGCGAAGACGCGCACCGCCGAGACGCTGCCCATCCGGATCACGGCGTGCTCGGCGTCGTCCGAGTGCAGGACGACGCCGTGGCCGTCGACGGCGGCGACGCGGCCCGCGAGCCACTGCCCCTCGACGAGGATCTGCACAGCGACGTTGTTGTCATGGGCACGGTTGAGAGCCGTCCCGATCGTGTAGAGGACCGAGTCGCTGTACATCTGAGAACCCCCCTGGAGGAAGGGGTGCCCCCACCCCTCCCAATTGGCTGGGGGCGCCCGCCTCCCAGGCTGTGTCCCATCCTGGCGGAGGGGGCCCGGTCGCGGCATCGGCCTCCCGGTCCGTCTCCGGCTGGCCGAACGGCCGCCGCATGACCCGAACGGGCTAGATGCCCGTTTTGTCGCGGCCCGCGGACGGGCGTCAGGAGCCCGCGGCCACGTCGACGTGCACGTGGTCCCGGTGCTCGAGCACCTTCCGGTCACCGGGGGCGTTGCCCGGGTCGTAGACCCGCCAGCCCCGGTCCGAGCTGTCGCCCGCGGTCCAGATCCGCTTGTCGAAGATGACGTGCTCGATGTCCAGCCGGGACGCGTGCGCGAGGAGGTAGGACGCGATCGCCCAGCCGGTCCGCTTGTTGGCCGCGTTCACGGGGCGGACGAACACGTCGATCGCCCGGCCGTCGTAGTGCGCGGAGCCCTTCATGTGCCCGGTGGAGACGCCGCCGGGCGCGAAGCCGCCCAGGGACAGGTCGCCGAACGCCTTGTGCAGGTCGGCCCGCACGGCCTCGGCGCGCGGGGTCAGCCCGTCCCCGCCGGCCTTCTCGCGGGCCAGGCCGGAGGGGGAGTTCACCACGCAGCTGAACCGCCCGCGGCTGTAGCCGGTCAGCGCCGAGGCGAGGGCGCGACCGTCCGCCTCGTGGTCCGCGTAGGCCTCGGGGAAGCCGGACCGCTGCACCTTCTGGGCCGCCTCGGTGATCCGCATCGTCTGGTAGCCGTCGACCTTCACCAGCGCGTCGTAGAAGGCGTTGACCGCGTGGTAGGGGTTCAGGATCTGCCTGCGCGTGCCCCACCCCTGGGAGGGCCGCTGCTGGAACAGCCCCAGCGAGTCGCGGTCACCGTGGTCGAGGTTGCGCAGCTTGCTCTCCTGGTAGGCCGTGGCCAGCGCGATCGAGGCCGCGCGCGCCGGCAGCCCGCGACGTACGGCGACGGCGACGATCGTCGTGGCGTTCTCGGCCTGCTCGGTCGAGAGGTCGACGACGACGCCGCCCACCCGCGCCTGGCACCCCTCGGGGTTGGGCAGCGGGCCGACGCCCCGGTTGAACAGCACGAACACGCCGGCCACCACGGCCAGGCAGGCCAGCAGGACGAGAGCGGTGCGACCCAGGCGACCCCGAGAGGACCGTCTAGTTGGCATGCAGGTCGGCGTTCAGCTCGATGCCGTCGCCGCCCCACGGCACGGCCTCCACGGCCCCCGTCGTGGAGTTGCGGCGGAACAGCACGTTGCTGGCCCCCGACAGCTCGCTGGCCTTGCGCACCGTCGGCTCGGCGGAGGTCCCGTCGCGCACGGCCACCTTGGTGCCGGCCGTGACGTAGCAGCCGGCCTCGACGACGCAGTCGTCGCCCAGGGAGATGCCGATGCCCGCGTTGGCGCCGATCAGGCAGCGCCGGCCGACCGAGATCACGGCCTTGCCGCCGCCGGACAGGGTGCCCATGATCGACGCCCCGCCGCCGACGTCGGAGCCGTCGCCGACGACGACGCCGGCGCTGATGCGGCCCTCGACCATGGAGGCGCCGAGCGTGCCGGCGTTGTAGTTGACGAAGCCCTCGTGCATCACCGTCGTGCCCTCCGCGAGGTGCGCACCCAGGCGGACCCGGTCGGCGTCCGCGATCCGCACTCCCGGCGGGAGGACGTAGTCGGTCATCCGCGGGAACTTGTCCACGCCGAGGACCGTGACCCGGCCGTAGGCCTCGGTGAGCCGCAGGCGGGTGGTCTCGAAGTCCTCGACCGCGCACGGACCGTGGTCGGTCCACACCACGTTGGTGAGCCTGCCGAAGATGCCGTCCAGGTTGACCGAGTGCGGCGCGACCAGGCGGTGGCTGAGCAGGTGCAGCCGCAGCCAGGCGTCGGAGGTGTCCGCCGGCGGTGCCTGGAGGTCCTCGACCACGGTGCGGACCAGGAGCCGGCGCACACCGCGGACCTCGTCGACCCCCTCGAGCCGGGCCAGCTCGGGCGGCGCCTCGAGGTCCTCGTCGGGGATGCCGAGACGGGGGGAGGGGTACCACGTGTCGAGCACGCCACCCTCACCCTCGGTGCCGGCGTACGTCGCGAGGCCGTAGCCCCAGGCCGCGGTGGGCGCAGGGGTCGGTGCGGTCTGTGCAGCGGAGTCGGTCACCCCACAACGCTACCGAAGGGCACCCACCGCAAAACGGGCACGTCGGCTGGTTGGATGGCCCCATGGCACTTGATCTGGGCGTGGACACCGTGCAGCTGACCGAGGACCTCGTGAACATCGAGTCGGTCAGCGGCCAGGAACAGGAGATCGCGGACGCCGTGGAGGCGGCCCTGCGTGAGGTCGACCACCTCGAGGTGCAGCGCTTCGGGCACACCGTCGTCGCGCGCACGAACCAGGGGCGCGCCGAGCGGGTCGTGATCGCGGGGCACATCGACACCGTGCCGCTCAACGCGAACCTCCCGGCGCGCCGGGACGAGCACGCCCTCCACGGCCTCGGCACCTGCGACATGAAGGGCGGCGTCGCGGTCGCGCTGCGGCTCGCCGCGACGATGCCGGTCACCAACCGGGACGTGACCTACCTGTTCTACGAGTGCGAGGAGGTCGAGGCCGAGCGCAACGGCCTCCAGCTGCTCTCGCAGAGCCACCCCGAGCTGCTCCAGGCGGACTTCGCGATCCTCATGGAGCCCTCGGACGCGGTCGTCGAGGCCGGCTGCCAGGGCACGCTCCGGGTCGACGTACGCACCCGCGGCACGCGGGCGCACTCGGCCCGGTCCTGGACCGGTGTCAACGCGATCCACGGGGCCGGCGAGGTGCTCGCCCGGCTCAACGCCTACGAGCCGCGGCGCCCGGTCATCGACGGCCTGGAGTACCACGAGGGCCTCAACGCGGTCTTCATCACCGGCGGGGTCGCCGGCAACGTGCTGCCCGACGAGTGCGTGGTCTCGGTCAACTACCGCTTCGCGCCGGACCGGTCCGTCGAGGAGGCCTACGCGCACATGCGGGAGGTGTTCGACGGGTTCGAGATCGAGCTCAGCGACTCGGCCCCGGCGGCGATGCCGGGCCTGTCCGTGCCGGCGGCCGCGGCGTTCATCGAGGCGGTCGGCGGCCGGGCCAACCCGAAGTTCGGCTGGACCGACGTCGCCCGGTTCAGCGGCCTCGGCATCCCCGCGGTGAACTTCGGACCGGGCGACCCGCACCTCGCGCACAAGCAGGACGAGCTCGTGCCGCTGGACCACATCGCCACGGTCGAGAAGCAGCTGCGCGCCTGGCTGGGGGACCCGGCATGAGCGAGGTCCCCGAGAAGCACCGCGGCCGCACCGTGATGCGACGGGAGCAGGTCGACTCCAGCACCACGGACCAGCGGCTGCTCGACACCCGCGGCCCCACCGACTGGGTGCACACCGACCCGTGGCGCGTGCTGCGGATCCAGAGCGAGTTCGTCGAGGGCTTCGGGGCGCTGGCCGAGCTCGGACCGGCGATCTCGGTGTTCGGGTCCGCCCGCACGAAGCCGGACGACCCGTCCTACGCCGCCGCCGAGGAGGTCGGCCGCAAGCTCGCGCAGGCGGGCTTCGCGGTGATCACTGGCGGCGGTCCCGGGGTCATGGAGGCGGCCAACAAGGGCGCCGGCGAGGCGGGGGGCGTCTCGGTGGGCCTCGGCATCGTGCTGCCCTTCGAGTCGGGCCTCAACCAGTACGTCGACCGCGGGCTCAACTTCCGCTACTTCTTCGCCCGCAAGACGATGTTCGTGAAGTACGCCCAGGGCTTCGTGGTCCTGCCCGGCGGGTTCGGCACCTTCGACGAGCTCTTCGAGGCGCTCACGCTCGTGCAGACCCAGAAGGTCACGTCGTTCCCGATCGTGCTCATCGGCACGGCCTACTGGTCGGGCCTCGTGGAGTGGATCCGCTCGACCGTGCTGGCCGACGGCAAGGTCTCCGAGCGGGACCTCGAGATGCTGCGGGTCACCGACGACGTCGACGAGGCGGTGCAGGTGATGGTCGACGCCCAGCGTCGCCGCACCAGCCTGGCGCCGGGCGGCGGCGAGTCGCCGACCTCGCCCGAGCGGCCGGACTGAGCGTCGTCGCCTGCGCCCCGCTCCGTACGATCGAGGCATGGTCTGGTTCTTCGCCGTCGTCATCGTGGCCGTGATGGGCGGCATCGCCGTGGTGGCCGCGGGACACGGTGGCTCGATGGCGGAGACCTTCGACGACCGTCCGGACGCGCGCGTCCCCGTCGACGGTCCGCTCACCGCGCACGACCTGCGCCGGGTCCGGTTCTCCACCGCGCTGCGCGGCTACCGGATGTCCGAGGTGGACGCGCTGCTCGACCGGCTCGCCGCCGAGCTCGAGACGCCCGACGAGCCGCGGGACCGGACGCCGTGAGGATCCGGATCCAGCGCGAGGTCGACGTCGCCGCGCCCGCCGCCGTGGTCTGGGACTACGTGACCGACTGGCCGCGGCAGGAGGAGTGGGTGCCCAAGACCCGCGTCGAGCGCGTCGACGAGGCCGCCGGGGTCGGCGGCCGGTTCCGGGCCTGGACCGGTCTCGGCCGGGTCGGCTTCTGGGACCCGATGACGATCACCGCCTGGGAGCGCTCCGAGGACGGCGGCGGCCGGTGCGAGGTGCTGCACCTCGGCCCGGTCGTCAGGGGCGAGGGCGAGTTCGCCGTGCTCGCGCGCGGTGAGCAGGCGAGCCGCTTCGTGTGGGCCGAGGTGGTCGACGTACCCCTCGGGGCGCTGGGTGCCGCGGGCTGGCGCGCGACCCGCCCGGTGGTCGAGCGGGTCCTCGACCGCGGGCTGGACCGGATGCGGCAGCTGGTGGAGGAACGACAGGCCGAGACACCGACACGGGGGACCGAACCCGCGTAGAACGTGCAGCGACGGGTCGGGTTCGGGCATGCTCGGGCTGTGACTCCGATGCTCATCACCTGGGTGCTGACCGCGCTGGCGGCCGTGGTCGTCGTGCTGACCCGGGTCCGGCTGTCCAAGGAGCACGGTGCCGCGGCCGGCCGGATCTCGATCCCGATGAGCGTCCTCAACCTCCACACGATCGCCGGTGTCCCGGCGCTGGTGCTCTGGGTCGCCTTCCTGGTGACCAAGATCGAGGTGCTCGGCTGGATCGCCATCCTGCTCTGGTGGGTCACCGTCGTCGCGGGCCTGCTCGTGCTCGCCCGCTGGATGCCGGCCAAGGGCAAGCACTCGTCGGGCCCGGCCACGGACAGCTGGGGCGAGGGTCCCGGACTGTCGGTGCTGGCCCACGTCGGGCTGCTCGTCGGCGTCGTGATCTTCACCGTCTTCCTCGCCCTCGGCAAGCTCTCCTGACGCCCGTGCGCCGTCGCACCCTGCCGCTGCTCGCCGGCGCTGCCGGGCTGCTCGGTGCCGGTCTGGCCACCCCGGCCCCGGTGTCCGCCACATCCGCGTCGTACGCCGTCCCCGGCCGGCCGGCCGTCGTCGAGACCAAGGTGATCGGCCGCAGCGTGAACGGCCGGGCGATCGTGGCCTACCGCGTGGGTGACCCGGAGTCGCCGAACAAGGCCGTGGCGATGTCCACCATGCACGGCAACGAGCCGCACACCCGCCGGATCCTGGCGTCGATCCGCGACGGACGGCCGGTCACCGGCGTCGACCTCTGGCTGGTCCCGGTGGTCAACCCGGACGGGCTGGCGCGGCACACGCGCAAGAACGCCCACGGCGTGGACCTGAACCGCAACTACCCGTACCACTGGCGCGACCTCGACGGCAGCTACGAGTCCGGACCCCGACCCGCGTCCGAGCCGGAGACCCGCGCACTGATGGCGTTCTTCGACGAGGTCAGGCCCCGCCGGGTCGTCAGCTTCCACCAGCCGCTGCACGGCGTGGACGTCTCGACCGCGCGGTCGCGGCCGTTCGCGAGGCGGCTGGCGCGCTACCTGGACCTGCCGCGCAAGCGGCTCACCTGTGGCGGGGTCTGCCACGGCACGTTCACCGGGTGGTACATGGCCCGGCACGGTGGCCAGGCGGTCACGGTGGAGTACGCCGCGCACCCCAGCCGGCACCGGATGACCGTCACCGCGCCGCGCCGGCTGCTGCGCGTGCTCGGCGCCAGTCGCTAGAAGGTCCGCCTCACCCAGGCCGTCGGGCCCATCACGATCCGCGGGCTCATCGCCGGGTCGAGCCAGCGGACCGTCCAGCGGATGTCGCTGAGCGGGCCGGCCACGCAGCCGGCCGTGTACCGGGACCTCTGCACGTGCAGGAAGATGCCGCCGCCACGCCGGGTGTCCGAGCGGTGCGCGGCGACGTACTGGTGCCGGCTCGCCGACCAGTGCACGCCGCCCGGCAGGTTGAAGCCCAGCACCACCGCGTGGGCGTACTCGTAGCCGTAGGAGGCGAGCCGCTCGCGGTAGTCGGTGCGCCAGTGCGAGGTCCGCGACCGGTACGGCTGGTAGATGTTGTACGTCGCCGGGTCCCGCGGCTCGTAGGGCCACACGTCGTCGCCGTCGACCTGGCGGTACCTCAGCCTCGCCCCGGGATCGGCGCGGGTTCCGAAGGCGTAGGGCATCGTGAACTTGCCTGCCGGCGTGGTGCCGGTGTTCTGCCGCCGCCGGCCGGCCGGCACCCAGCCGCTCCAGCCGAGCCGGACGGTGACCGGTCCGTGCACGCGCTGCCAGCCGGAGTCGTCGCGCTCCCAGGCGTTCAGGGTCGCGCGGGTGCTCGACCAGCGGTCGCTGGTGACGGTGACCAGCTGCCGCACCGACCCCGGCAGCGCGAGGTACGACGGGAGCGGTGCCGTCGCGGCGTGCGCGGGAGCCGTGACGAGGCTGGAGAGCAGGAGCAGGAGCGTGACGCCGAGTCGTCTCACCGGACTACCTTCCCGAGAAGTGCGGCTTCTGCTTGGCCACGAACGCGTCGACGGCCCGGTGGTGGTCCTCCGTCGCACCCGTGAGCGCCATCATGTCCGCCTCGAACGCCAGCGAGGACTCGAGGTCGTGGCCGGCGCTGTGCAGGACCGAGCGGCGGATCGCGCCGTAGGCCGCCGTGGGGCCCTCGGCCAGCCGGGTGGCCAGCTCGGCCACCTCGTCGGCCAGCCCGTCGGCCGGGACGACCTTCGTGGCCAGCCCGAGCTCGAGGGCCTCGTCGGCCTTGATGGTGCGCGGGAAGTAGAGCAGCTCGATCGCCTTGGCCCGGCCGACCAGGCGGGGCAGGGTCCACGAGGAGCCGGTGTCGCAGGAGAGCGCGATGCCGCTGAACGCCAGGTTGAACCCGGCGCTGTCGGCCAGCACCCGGAAGTCGCAGGCGAACGCGAGGCTGGCGCCGGCGCCGGCGGCGACCCCGTTGACCGCCGCCACGACCGGCTTGGCCATCGTCGCGATCGCGGTCACCGTGGGGTTGTAGTGCTCCGGGACGGTGTCGAAGAGCGCGTCCTGGTCGCCGCCCTTGAGGATCCCGACGTGCTCCTTGAGGTCCTGGCCGACGCAGAACGCCCGCCCGCTGCCGGTGAGCACCACGCACCGGACGGCGTCGTCGCGGGCGGCCTCCTGCGCGGCGTCGCGCAGCGCCACCTTGGTCGCGACGTCGAGGCTGTTCATCGCGTCCGGGCGGTTCAGCGTGATCGTCGCGACGCCGTCGGCGACGTCGTACAGCACGGGTTCAGTCATGGGCGGGCTCCAGTCGGTCGGGTGCGGGGACTGCGGGGTCCAGCAGGCAGGCGTCGACGAACCGGGACGCGGCCGGCAGCAGCCGGGCGGCCTCCTCGGCGAAGAACCGGGCGGCGTCGTGGCCGGCCCAGTCGTGGGGGAGCAGCTCGGCGGGCAGCCCCGGGTCGGTGAACAGGAACTTGCGCCACTCGTGCACCAGCACCGAGCGGACCGCGAACGCCCGCTCGTCGTCGGGCACGCGATCGACCCCGGCGAGGTGCGCGCCCGGGTCGTCGAGCAGCCGCTGCGCGAACGACCGCCACGCGTCGTACGCCGCGGCGAGGCCGCCGAGGTCCCACGCCTGCCGGGCCCGCGCGGCCGGGTCGTCGTCGTGGGCGCGGAAGCGCGCGAAGGTCGCCCCCTCCGCGGCCAGCAGCTGGTCGGCCTCCGGCGAGGCGAACGCGCCGATCCAGGTGCTGTCGGACAGCGGCGCGTAGCCGAGGAACGTCAGCGCGCTACGGATCCGCTCGCGGGCCGACCGCTGGGACACCGGGTCGAGGACGAGCAGGTCCCAGGCGCCGTCCCAGGGCGCCGTCCGGGTCCGGTAGATCCGGGCGCCCGCGTCGTCGAGCCGGTGCCGCGCCCGGCCGGTCAGCGCGTAGCCACGCCCGGCGGGCAGCCGCACCGGCTCCAGCCAGCCCTGCCGGACCATCCGCGACACGGCCGTGCGGACGGCGGGCGGGGCGATGTCGAGCGGCGCGAGCAGCCTCACCAGGGCCGCCACCGGCGCCCGGTTCTCGCGCGTGCGCAGGTGGTCGCCGTACAGGTCGAAGAGGGCGGACCGGGCGTGCACGCGGACGAGTCTGCCGCACGTCCTTCGCCGGGTTGGCCGTGACAGGGGGAAATGTGAGGGATAATGGCCCGGCAACTCATCAGCGCCACGACCGGAAGGCGCATCGAACAGGAAGAGGTGTGCGCATGGCGGCGATGAAGCCGCGGACGGGCGACGGCCCGCTCGAGGTCACCAAGGAGGGGCGCGGCATCGTGATGCGAGTGCCGCTCGAAGGTGGTGGTCGTCTGGTGGTCGAGCTCAACGCTGAAGAGGCAGGAGCGCTCGGTGAGGCGCTGAACGGGGTCGTCGGCTGACCCCCGCGCCACCCACGACGTCAGGACCCCGTCCGCTCCCCGGAGCGGGCGGGGTCCTCGCCTCTCCGGACCCGGCGGTAGGGTCGCGGTCGGGGTCCGGACGTCCGGCGCTCCCACCCTTCGCGGAAGCGAAGCCGCACAGTCCGTCGCACAGTTCCGTTGCAAGGAGGCGCCGTGGCGCTGCCCACCCAGGTGTCGCCGCCGCAGGTCGCGGTCAGTGACGTCGCCCCCTCCGCCGTGGTCGGCGCCGACGTGGTCGCGGTCCCGGTGCTCGCCGGTCCCGACGGCCTGACCCTGGGGCCGGGCGCCGCCGAGCTGCTCGACGAGCTGCCCGACGACCTCTTCGCGCTGCTCGAGAGCTGCGAGGCCACCGGTGCCGCCGGAGAGGTCGTGGAGCGGGTGGTCCTGGACACCGCGGGCCTGACGAACGGCGACCTGCGCCTGGTGCTGCTGGTCGGCGTGGGCGAGGGCACCCCCACCGAGCTGCGGCGCGCGGGCGCCGCCGTCGCGCGGCACACGAAGGGCCGGCTGTCGGTCGCCACCTCGCTCGCCGCCCTGACCGACGACGTCGGGCTCCGCGCCCTCGTCGAGGGGCTGGTGCTCGGCTCCTTCGAGTTCCACTGGCGCTCCGAGGGTCCCCGGTCCCAGCCGGTCGGGAAGGTCGTGCTCGCGGGCCTCGTCGACCCGGCCACCCGCACGGGAGCGGTCGCCCGGGCCCTGGCGGTCGCCGGCGCCGGCTGGCTGTCCCGCACGCTGGCGCTCGTCCCGTCGAACGTGAAGAACCCGATCTGGCTCGCCGAGCAGGCCGCCGAGGTGGCGGACCGGTCCGGCCTGAAGGTGCGGGTCTGGGACGAGAAGCAGCTCGCCGAGGAGGGCTTCGGCGGTCTCGTCGGGGTCGGGCAGGGCTCGGCGAACCCGCCCCGGCTGGTGCGCCTGGACTACGTCCCGCGCCGCGGCGGGCGCAAGGCCCCGCACGTCGTCCTCGTCGGCAAGGGCATCACCTTCGACACCGGCGGCCTGTCGATCAAGCCGCGCGACAACATGATGCTGATGAAGCGCGACATGACCGGCGCCGGCGTGGTGCTGGCGGTCATGGGCGCGCTGGCCGACGTCGACTGCCCCGTCCGGGTCACCGGCCTGCTCGCCTGCGCCGAGAACTCCGTCGGCGCCGGCTCGATCCGGCCCGGTGACGTCGTCCGCCACTACGGCGGCCGGACCACCGAGGTGACCAACACCGACGCCGAGGGTCGCCTGGTGATGGCCGACGCGCTGGCCTACGCCGTGGCGGACCTCGAGCCGGACGTGCTCGTCGACATCGCCACCCTGACCGGGGCCATGAAGATCTCGCTGGGCCAGAAGACCGGCGGCTACTTCGCCACCGACGACGCGCTGGCCACCACGCTGCGCGTCGCGTCGCTGTCCGCGGGCGAGCCCCTGTGGCGGATGCCGATCGTGGCCGACTACGAGGAGCGGATCGCCTCCAAGGTGGCCGACGCCGACAACGCCGGCGGTGCCCCGGGCGCGATCACGGCCGCGCTGTTCCTCCAGCACTTCACCGGCGGGCTGCCCTGGGCCCACCTGGACATCGCGTCGGTGGGCGACTCCCCGAACGACGAGTTCGAGTACACCAAGGGCGCCACCGGCTTCGGGGCCCGCGCGCTCCTGCACTGGCTGGAGATGCGCGAGCCGCTCGCCGGCGTCGTCGGCTGACCACCCGGCCCCACGACACGACGGAGGAGACACATGCACGGTCTGACGGTCCGCTGGTCCCTCGAGGGCGCCCCCGACGGGGTCGAGGAGGCCCTCGCGACGTACGTCCGCGACACCTCGCACGCCCGGTTCACCGGCAAGGAGGGGCTGCGGTTCAAGACCTGGCGGATGCGCGACGGCGAGTGGTTCGAGGGCTGCTACGTCTTCGAGTCCCCGGCCGCGCGCGACGCCTTCCAGGAGGAGTTCACCAAGACCGCCGCGGACTCGCCCGGGTCCCAGATCGTCGGGTCCGCGCCCGTCCTGATCGAGCCGTGCCGGGTCGTCGCGGTGGCCGAGGGCGGCTCGGGCTTCCTGGCGGCCCCCACCTACGCCTGACCTGCCCTGAGATGTTGAGACTGTCCGAGCCCGACCCGGCGCTGCGGACGTCGTACGTCGCTGCCCTGCGCGAGCTCGACGCCGAGGGCAACGGGCACTACTTCGCGATGGTGCACGCGGCCGAGCCCGGCTACCCGGGGGCGAACTTCACCGCCGACACGCTCACCGAGCCGGCCACGTTCGCGGACTTCTGCGCCCGCACGATCGCGATGGCCCGCCCCGACGCGCCCCGGCCCGCCGGCTGGGTCACCGGCACCTACCTGTGGATGGTCGAGGACACCCCGGCCTGCGCCGAGGTCGTCGGCCGGATCTCGCTGCGGCACGCGCTCACCCCGTGGCTGCTCGAGGTGGCCGGGCACATCGGGTACGCCGTGCGGCCCACCGCCCGGCGGCGCGGGCACGCGACCAGGGCGCTGGCGCTGATGCTGCCGGTCGCCGCGGCCCGCGGGCTCGACCAGGTGCTGGTCACCTGCGACGAGGACAACGTCGCCTCCCGCAAGGTGATCGAGGCCAACGGCGGGGTCCTCGAGGACGTCCGCAACACCAAGATGCGCTTCTGGATCCCCACCGGACTCTGACCGCCACGGCCCGGGTCGCGGGGACCTACCCGGGGGTCCAGACCTTCTTGGCGACGAGCAGGCCGTCGCCGACGGGCAGCAGGACCGGCAGCAGCGACTCGTGCTCGCGGACCGTGCGGCCCAGCTCCCGGATCGCGACCGTCTCGGCGTCCCGCTGGGCGGGGTCGGCGACCCGGTCGTGCCAGAGCGCGTTGTCGAACGCGACGATGCCGCCGGGCTTGAGCAGCCGCAGCGCCTCGGCGAGGTACTCGGCGTACTCGGTCTTGTCGCCGTCGCAGAAGACCAGGTCGTAGTGGCCGTCGGTGAGCCGGGGGAGCACGTCCAGGGCCGCGCCCGGGATCAGCCGGACCCGCTGCGGCGCGACGCCCGCCTCGGTGAAGGCCTGCTTGGCCAGGCGCTGGTGCTCGGCCTCGAGGTCGACCGTGGTGAGCACGCCGTCGGCGCGCATGCCGCGCAGCATCCAGACGCCCGAGACACCGGTGCCGGTGCCGATCTCCACCACCGCGCGGGCCTCGATCGCGGCCGCGAGGAAGCGCAGGGTCGCCCCGCCACCCGTGCCGATCGGGACGACGCCCACCTCGTCCGCGCGGGCGCGGGCGGCGGTCAGCACCTCGTCCTCGGTGACGAACTCCTCGGCGTAGGTCCAGCTCGCCGGCTTCAGTCCCGTGACGATGACGGCCTCCCAGGGTCATGACCGGTCGGGACCGGCCTCTCGGTGTTCGGAATCTGGGCGGGACTCTACCGGTTGAGGGCGGGTGCTCCGGGGAACAACCGCCCCAGGCGGTCCGTTGACCGGACAGGTACGACGCCACCCGGCGCCGCACCGACAGGAGACGAGGGACGTTCCCTCAGCCCGCTCTCAGGAGGGGCTCCTAGCCTGGAGGCAGACGCACCACGATGGCGAGTCCCGCAGCACCCACCCGGGCCGAGGAGCACCCCATGACCCAGCCGACGAGTCAGCCGACCGGTCGACCCGACGCGACCGCCGGCGGCGACGCCTGGCAGGCCCCGTCGTGGGACGAGATCGTCGCCCAGCACTCCGCCCGCGTCTACCGGCTCGCCTACCGGCTGACCGGCAACCCGCACGACGCCGAGGACCTGACCCAGGAGGTGTTCGTCCGGGTGTTCCGCTCGCTGGCGTCGTACACCCCGGGCACCTTCGAGGGCTGGCTGCACCGCATCACCACCAACCTCTTCCTCGACCAGGCCCGCCGCAAGGCGAAGATCCGCTTCGACGCGCTCGCCGACGACGCGGAGACCCGCATCCCGAGCCGGGCGATCACCCCGGACGCGGCGGTGCTCGAGGGGCTGTTCGACGACGACGTCGAGACCGCGCTCGCGGCCCTGCCCCCGGACTTCCGGGCCGCCGTCGTGCTCTGCGACATCGAGGGCCTCTCCTACGAGGAGATCGCCGACGTGCTCGACCTCAAGCTCGGCACCGTCCGCTCCCGCATCCACCGCGGTCGCACGATGCTGCGCAAGGCGCTCGCCCACCGCGCACCGGTCGCCGGCCGTTCGCGCTACTCCGGCCCCGAGACCCGTCGGCGCCCCCGCCTGGCGCCGCAGACCACGTGATGCCCGCAATGTGGCGGCTCGGAGGCCATCTCGGCTCCTCGGTCAGCGCCCTTGTCGACGGCCAGCTCGACGAGGAGACGACCGAGCGCGCCTGGGACCACGTGCTGCACTGCCCGCCCTGCCGGCGGCTGGTGGAGCACGAGGGCTGGGTGAAGCGCCAGCTCGCCCAGATCGCCGGCGCGACCACGCCGGAGCAGCCGTCCGACCGGTTCGTGGGTGCCCTGCGCGACCTCGACCCGGCCGTCCTCGACGCGTCCGACGCCTGGGCCGAGACCGCCCGGCTCGAGGAGCGCAGCCGTCACCGGCGGCGGGCCGGCATCGCGCTGGTCGGCGCGGGCTCGGTCTCCGCGGCGGTGCTCGGTCTCTCCACGCTCACCGCCACCCCCATGGGGGTCGGCGGCTCCACCGGCGCGCCCGCCACCTCGATCGGCGGCGTCGGCCGCTCCGCCGCACCCACACCGGCCTTCGTCGCGCCGGCCGCCTCGGTGCACGGACGCCTCCGCGGCTGGACGGTCGGGACGGGTGACGACGGCGCCGCGCACGCCCGCGCGGTGGGCGACCGCCACTAGGAAGGACTGTCGCCCCCGGTCCCCCCGGTTGGCTCGTGGGTGACAATGGGCCCGTGAGCCAGTACGACGACGACGCCGACCGTCCCGAGCAGGGGCCCGGGCCCGCACCGACGTCCCCGCAGGCCCCCAGCGACAGCGGCAGCGACCACGCTCCCGACCGGGACCTCGACGACACCCAGCCGGTGACCGGCGGCTCGTCGTACCCGCCGCCGCTCCCGCACCACCCGGCGCCCGGTCAGCCGGGCGACCGGCAGCAGGCCCCCGAGCAGCCCGGCCCGTGGGTGCAGCCCTACGGGCAGCCCACCGCGTCGTACCCGACCCAGCCGCAGCCGGCCTACGGCTACCAGGCCCCCTACGCGGCCCCGCAGCAGCCGTCCTCCGGCACCGGCACCTCGCGGCTCCCGGGCTGGGCGTGGCCGGTCATCGCCGTCATGGCGCTGCTGGTGGGCCTGCTCGGCGGCGTCCTCGGCGGGGTCGCGGTCTCCTCGTCGATGTCCCCGGACGGCGTGCAGAGCGTCCCGGTGATCGGCACCGACAACGGCGCGGCCGCCCCGCTCGAAGCCACGAACGGCAGCGTCGCCGCGGTGGCGAAGAAGCTGCTGCCCAGCACCGTGCAGATCCAGGCCAAGGGCGGCGCCGACGGCTCCACCCAGGGCGGCGCCACCGGGTCGGGCTTCGTGCTCGACGACAAGGACCACGTCATCACCAACAACCACGTCGTCGCCGACGCGAC
>DASTGV010000138.1:0-12792 GCA_035718765.1 Nocardioidaceae bacterium | reverse complement strand
CAGGGCGACCTGGACCGCGAGGTAGACGACCGAGACCGGGTCCTCGTGCGTCTCGGTGAACGCGACCGGGTCGACGACCGTCCACCGGACCGCCGCCGTCGCGCGCAGGGTGATCCCGTCGGCGCTGAGCACGTCCTGCGGCGCGAGGAGCGTCGTCCGCTCCCGCACGTCGACGCGCTCGTAGCGTGCCCGCCGGCGGCGGCGGTGGCTGCCCGGCGCGAGCACCCGGGTGGGCCGGCCGGGCCGACGCTCGAGCCCGCGTGCGGTCGGGCCGACCGTGAGGGTGAACAGGGACATGACGGCTACCTCCTTCGCGTGTCGTCGCCGGGACCTTCCCGTGCTCCTGGGTGGTGCGTGCTGCTCTGCGGTGGGACGCCGGACGACGACGCGGACCGGAGCGGGGCCACGCCCGCCGTACCGACCGGAGCGCGCCGCAGGGCGCCGGGCCGCCGGTGCCGTCGTCCGGCGCCCGCGAGGGGAGTTGAACCCCGCGGCGCCGCAGCGCCGTGTACCAGTCCTCGACAGGGAGGCCGGCGAGGTACGACGCGCAGGACCGGTGTCAGGCACACCCCACCGGCTGCTGATCCCGCCTCGACGAGGGTAGGGAGCGTGCCGCGTCGGCGCGACCGGTTTTCCGCGCCCCGCAGGGGCGACCGACCGCCGGACAGGCGCTTTACAGGCGCCGGGAGGAAGTAAATACTTCTTTATATCTCGTGTCGCACCGCGGCACGGCGGCCGACGAGACGTACGGGGCGTCCTGATGGGGCAGACACACGCGGCACTGTCCGCCGGCCGGCCCGCCCTCGTCCCCCGGTGCCCCGCCCGGCCGAGGCACGCACACTCCACGACCGCCATGAGGAGGCGGGGCGACGGATCAACCCTTCGCGTCCGACGCCCCGTGGCCCGGGCAGGCTGAGTCAGCCTCCGCCCGGGTCGGGTGGCCCGCTCCCCGGCGTACGGCGGGCCACCCGCACACGGCGACCGGCCCGTGCCCCGGGGAGGGCGCGGGCCGGTCGCGTGGCTGCGGTCAGTCCAGCTCGGAGAGGGCGAGCGCCTCGGCCTCGTCCTCCTGGTCCTGCTGGTTCGAGCCGGAGATGTGCAGGTGGCCCTGCAGGGTGCGGCGGCCGAGGGTGAGCACCAGCACGGCGACCAGCACCGCCCCTGCACCCATCCAGAACGGCGCGTGGATGCTGACGTCCTCGCCGAGCCGCCCCGCGGCGTACGGCGCGACGGCGCCGCCGGAGAACCGCACGAAGGAGTACGCCGCGGAGGCGACCGGCCGCTCGACCGGGGCGGCGCCCATCACGGCCTCGGTGATCAGCGTGTTGTTGATGCCGAGGAACGCGCCGGCGACGATGATCCCGATCACCAGGGCGAGCTTGCTGTCGGTCAGCAGGGCCATGGCCGCGAGGTCGAGGCCGAACAGCACCAGCGAGGCGATCACGGTCGGCACGGTGCCGAACATCCGCTGCAGGATCGGGGCGGCCACGACCGAGGTGAAGGCGAGCAGCAGGCCCCAGCCGAAGAAGATCCAGCCGACCTGCGACGCGGTCATGTCCAGCGGGAACGGCGCGAACGCGAGCAGCGTGAAGAACCCCATGTTGTAGAACAGCGCGGTCACCGCGATGGTCAGCAGGCCGGGGTAGCGCAGCGCCTTGAACGGGTCGGCGAGCGAGGTCTTGCGGGCCTGCGGCGGTGTCCTCGGCAGGAAGAAGGCGGTGGCGACGAGCGCGATCGCCATCAGCACGGCGACGCCGTAGAAGGGCGCGCGCCAGGTGATCGAGCCGAGCTGACCGCCGACGATCGGTCCGGCCGCGATGCCCAGGCCCAGGGCCGCCTCGAAGAGGATGATCGCCTGCGCGACGGACCCGCTCGCGGACATCACGATCGTGGCCAGGGCGGTGGCGATGAACAGCGCGTTGCCGAGCCCCCAGCCGGCGCGGAAGCCGACGATCGCGCCGACGGTGTCGGACGACCCGGCCAGCGCGGAGAAGACGATGATCAGCGCGAGACCGGCGAGCAGGGTGCGCTTGGCGCCGATGCGGCTGGAGACCACGCCGGTGACCAGCATCGCCACGCCCATGACGGCCATGTAGCTGGTGAACAGCAGCGAGACCTGGCTGGGGGTGGCGTCGAGCTGGTCGGCGATCGGCTTGAGGATCGGGTCCACGAGACCGATGCCCATGAACGCGATCACGCAGGCGAACGCGACCGCCCACACGGCGCGGGGCTGCTTGAGGATGGACGGGGCCGCCTCGCCCGACGCGGGGCCGGCGGCGTGGGTAGGTGTCTGGGTGCGCGTGCTCACACGGTTCCTTCGCGGTTGTCGGGTTGGTCGAGCAGGTCGCGGAGCACGGCGACCGCCGTGGCGAGGTCCCGCTCGTCGTGTCGTGGGTCGGAGCGGAACCGGGCCGCGACCACGGCCGCGCGCTCCCGGCGGGCCTCGGTCAGCACGGTGCGTCCGGCGGGGGTGAGCGTCACCAGGCTGGAGCGGGCGTCGGCGGGGTTCGGGGTCTTGTCGGCCCACCCGCGCTCGCACAGCGCCTGCACCCCGGCCGACATCGTCGGCTGGGAGCAGCGGTCCGCGGCCGCCAGTGCGCCGATGGTCACCGGGCCCAGCTCGTCGACCTGCGAGAGCAGCCGCAGCTGGGCCGTGGGTACGTCGACCGCGAGGCGGGCGCTCTGTCGGGTGACCGCCCGGACCAGCCGCCCGGTGTAGAGCACGAGCTCGGCGCTCAGCTCCTCCAGCGACGACGTCGTCACGGTTGGTTGGCTCACCCAACGAATATTACATAGGAGACCTATGTATGTCAGCCGTCGGGGCTGTCTCCTGGGTCACGTCGCGCCGGTTCGGGCCACCGGCGCTCCAGCGGGACGAGATGCGGGCTCAGGCGTCGAACGGCGGCCGGCCGGTGCCGCCGACCCGGTAGCGCCCCCACGGGTCGCGGTCCGAGAGCCGCCCGACCGCGTCGCCGTGCGGCGTGCGGAGCACCACCGGCGCCCCGGACGCCACCAGGGCGTCCACGTCGTCGTGCTGGGCGACCCGGCCGTACCAGTGGTAGCGGCCGTCGATCGGCTGGAACGCCCCGCGCAGGGACACCTCCACCTCGACCTGGTGGTCGTCGGTGAGCAGGCGGGCGGGTCCGTCGTACCCCTCGGCCGGCCCCTCGGTGCCGGCGGCGCCGGTCATCGTCCGCTGCCCTCCTGCTCGACGGAAGGCGGGCCGACCAGCCGGAGCTCGCCGTCGACGGTGACGCCGTAGCTCTGCGAGATGCCCTCGAGCGCGTGCCACACGAACGAGGACAGGTACGTCGCGACCGCGGAGCGGCTCATCGTGCGGCGGGTCAGCCACCACTCGCCGGTGGACAGGCCGAGCCCGACCAGGCCGTGCGCCCACGGCTCGGCACCGCCGGCGTCCACCCCGAGCTCGCGCAGCGCGTCGCCCATCACCCGGGCGATGGCCGCGGCGATGGCGGCCTTGCCGTCGGCGAGCGGGTCGGCCTCGCCCCCGACCCGGTGCTGGACCAGCAGCAGGAACACGTTGGGGTGCTCCTCGATGACCGCGAGGTAGGCCTCGCAGGCCAGGTCGACGCGCTCGCGCAGCGTGCCGTCGGTGACGAACGCCGGCAGCAGCCGCTCCAGCACGAGGTCCGCGCCCCAGGTGCCGACCGCGGTGTGCAGGTCGGCCTTGTCGGAGAAGTAGCGGTAGAGCACGGGCTTGCTCACGCCGGCCGCGGCCGCGATGTCCTCGACGCCGGCCAGCGGGCCGAGGTGGTCGATCGCGGCGACGGCGGCCTCGACCAGCTCGGCGCGGCGGGCCTCGCGGTGCGCCGACCAGCGGGTGCTGCGGCCGTCGTCGTCCCGGCGGGGGGTGTCGCTGCGCGCGGTCTTGGCGGCCACCTTCGCCGCCTGCCTGGCCGCGTTCTTGGCGGCCTCGATGCCCTTGACGGTCCGTGTCACGTGGGTCACAGTAGCAAATAGGTGTTACCCGAGGTAACAGGTAATCAGGAGGGTTCTCGCATGACCGCCACCGCGCTCCGGCTCCCCGACCCGGCCACCGACGCGACCGCCCTGCGGCTGCTGCGCTCGACGGCCAAGCAGTCCTACGACCCCGAGGTCGACCTGGACTGGGACGCCCCGCTCGTCGACGGCGCCTGGTTCATGCAGCCGGAGCGGCTCTCGCTCTACGGCACGCCGATGTGGGACGCGATGACCCCCGAGCAGCGCGTGGAGCTGTCCCGGCACGAGGTGGCCTCGATCGCCAGCGTCGGCCTGTGGTTCGAGCTGATCCTGATGCAGCTGATGGTCCGCGAGCTCTACGACCAGGACCCGCGCACCGAGCGCACCCAGTACGCCCTCACCGAGATCGGCGACGAGTGCCGGCACTCCCTGATGTTCGGCCGGGCGATCGCCCGCTGCGCCGTCCCGGCGTACGGCGCGACCCCGCACGTCCACCGGCTCGGCCGGGGGTTCAAGATGCTGGCGGGCGGCGTCTCGGCGTACGCCTCCATCCTGGTCGCCGAGGAGATCCTGGACCGCTGGCAGCGCGAGCTGATGAAGGACGAGCGGGTGCAGCCGCTGATCCGGATGGTCTCGCGCATCCACGTGCTCGAGGAGGCCCGGCACATGACGTTCGCCCGCGAGGAGGTCGAGCGCGCCGTGCCGCGGATGGGCAAGGCGCAGCTGGCCTTCCACCGCACGATGGTCGCGCAGACCGCGTTCATGGTGGCCCGGACGCTGGTGAACCCCCAGGTGTACGCCGCGGTGGGGCTCGACCCGAAGGCGGCGAAGCGGGCGGCGTTCACCAACCCGCACTACCGCGAGACGCTGGCCTGGATGGGGGAGCGGGTCGTCGGGTTCCTCGAGGAGCAGGACCTCATCGGTCCCGCGCAGCGGCGGATCTGGCAGCGCTCCCTGCTGATGCCCGGCTGAGTCAGGCGGCCGACTCGTCGGTGGTCGCGGGCTCGTCCGGCCGGCACAGCGGGCACAGGCCGCTCTCGTCGGCCTGGTGGATCTCGCACTCCGTGCACCACCAGGTGTAGGTGCGCTGCTGCGTCACGGTGCGGTACTGCTCGAGGTTGAGCCGCAGGTGCGCGAAGGGGTCACGGTTGCCCATGCGTCCAGGATGCCCCCTTCACGTTGCGGGCACGTGTCGAACCGCGGTGACCTCGCTCACGAGCGGCCGGTGCGAGCCCACCGGTGCCCGTGGCTGGCCCGTGACCTTGGTCCCTTGCCGGTGCCGCGCGACGGCTGTGCCATGGAGCTGGCTTCCCATGAGCGTCGAACACCGGGAGGGGCGATGGCTGACCATGAGGACGAGATGCGTCGGGTGATCCTGAAGGAGCTCTGGCGCCGGGTCGAGAAGGACGCCTACCCGTCGGCCACCATGCTCGACAGGATCGAGTGCCTGATGACCCGCGACGACCTGCCGGCGTACGTCGAGATGCTGATGCGCAGGATCCGGCCCGTGGAGCACCCGAGCATCGATTTGATCAACCGGGTCGTCGCCCTGGTCTGCGTGGATCCACCGCTGCCCCCACCGCGGCGGACTCGCCGAGCTAGCTGGCCGGCACCTCGTTCTGCGCCGGCAGGTTGAACCGGTCCACGTTGTCGCGGGCCGGGTGCCGTCCCGCCACGGGACCCCGGGCGAACTCCCGCAGCACCGTGCTCGTGACCTGGTTCACGAACCGCACCGTCCGGAGGGTCACGCCGGCCGGGCACCGGTCCGCCAGGGCGCAGGTCCAGCGCAGCGTGCCGGCGTCGAACACGCCCGCCCCGGACGGCGTCGTGTAGTAGGTCGACTCGGCCGACGTACCCACGCCGCCGCAGGAGTAGCTGACGTGGGCGAGGATCTCCAGCGGGCGCGGCGTGCTGGCCACCGGGTAGACCCGGTCGGCCTCGACGCCCACCAGGTGGGCCAGCTCCTCGCCGGCGCGGGTGCCCGTGTCCGCGAACCCCCACCAGTCCGGCGAGACCACCCGGAAGGGTGCGTCGACCGGGAAGCACTCGTACTCCATGCCGGTCAGCTCGTTCTCCGGCGCGGCGTCCTCCGCGTCCCGCCACTGCCCGGTCCGCTCGGCGCGGGGCGCCGGGTCCTGCGCCGCGTCGTGGCGGTAGCCCACGACGACCCGCCCCGCGTCCTCGAGCCGGATCCGCCAGTACATCGTGTTCGCACCGAGGAACGCCAGGTTGGTGCCCGCGGCGCGGGCCGCGCTGACCCGGGCGCGCATGCCCGCGGTCCAGTACTCGTCGTGCCCGCTCGAGACGTAGGCGGTCGCGCCGACCAGCGCGTCCGGCCGCCGGTCGAGGTCGATGTCGGTGTAGTAGGCGAGCGGGACCCCGGTCCGCTCCGCGGCGACCGCGACGGGCATCGCCCCGAACAGCATCTCGGTGGCCCCCGGCGCCGGGTAGGGGCGGTCGAAGCTGACCGCCCAGCCGTGCCGGTCCACCCCCGCGCCCTTGTAGAGCGAGTAGCCGCCCCAGTCGTTGTAGGCCTGCCAGGTCGCCACCGGGAACACCACGGCTGTCCGGCCCACCGCCGACGGCGAGCTCACGACGTAGGGAACGTGCGCCTGCCAGCCGGTGGAGGCGACCAGCTTGAACACGTAGAGGCCCGGAGTCCACCCGCCGGTGTCCACGAACAGGCTCGTCCGCCAGGGCGCCACGACGGTCCGCCGGCCGGCGTCGGCCAGCCGGGCGGCGGGCTGCGTGCTGCCCGGGAGCCGCGACGAGACCCAGGTCCGGTGCGCGTCGCCCCCGGCGTACGCGCCGAACCGGTAGGCCCGCACCCGGTACGACGGCGCGCTGGTGGAGACGCGCAGCGCGACGGGCTCGCCGGGCAGCCCGCTGCTGGTCGTGGCGTACCCCTCGATCTGGTGGTCCCGGGCGGGCCGCGAGAGCCGCCAGCGCTGGGTGCCGTGGACGGCGCCCGGCGGGACGGCCCCGTGGACGGCCGCGTTGACGGCCGGGCTGACGCGCCGGCCGGTGGCCGGAGCCGACGACACCGAGTGCTCGGTGTCGCCGGCGTCGTCCGACCCCGGCCGGCGCGGGCCGCTGCACGCCCCCGTCAGCAGGGAGACCAGCACGACCCCCAGCACGACCCCCGTGCCGGGCACCACTCGTGCTCCTGCGTGCCCCATGGCGACCTCCCCGTGCAGCGCTTCCTGCCGGGTCGAGTCACAGGAGGTGCCGGAGGTTCCATGGTGTGCCCCGGAATCTGTCCGGGCCAGGGCCGCGTCGGTAAAGACTCCGGTCCCGCGCAGCAGGCTCGAGCCGGGTCAACGGGCCCTACGGCAGCGGGGGAGTACGACGCCAGGTCGCGCCGCCGTCGGTGGACACCGCCCACCGCTGGTCGTCGACGACGTAGACCGCGCCGCCCACCGCCACCGGCCGGACCAGCCCGAACGCGGTGTGCACGCCGGTCTCGACGAACCGGCTCCAGGTCGCGTCGGTGCTGCGGAAGAGCACGTCGCCCCGTCCGACCAGCTGCGTCACGCCCAGCAGCAGCCCGGACGGCGTGACGGTCCAGTCGACGTCGCCGATCCGGACCGTGCGGAGGGCCGAGGTGAGGTCGCGCCGCCGCCAGGTCGCGCCGCCGTCGGAGGTGAACTCGACCGCGGTGTCCCCGGCCAGCACGCCCCAGCGACCGGCCGCGGACGCGCTGACGATGGCGCCGGCCGGCAGCGTGGTGTCCCGGTGCCGCCAGGTCCGGCCGTCCGCGGACCAGTACAGCCGGCGGGAGTCCGAGGACCGGGCCCAGCGCAGACCGGCGGCCTTGGTGCGCAGCGGGACCGCGCCCAGCGGAAGCCGCGCGGCGGCGTTGAACGAGGCGTGCCGCGAGCGCACGTCGAAGTGGCAGCGGACGTCCGCGGGCCGGGTCGCGCACACCCGCTCGGCGCCCCGGCCCCAGGTGATGCCGCGCGGGACGCCGGACCCGTCGACCAGGTAGGCCCGCGCGTCGGCGGGGTCGTCGGAGCGGCACGGGCGCGGCACCGCCGCGACCACGAACCCGCCGGGCACCGGCTCGACCCGGCGCACCCGCTCGACCCAGGCCCGGGTGCCGCCGCCGCGTCCCGTCCAGCGCAGGGCGCTGCGCTGGCTCGCGGGCGGGCAGGACCCGGCGGTCTGGCCGAAGGTGCGGTCGCGGACCACGACGACCGCGAGCATGGCGCCGGAACCGTCCACGCGGGACGCGTCCGTGTCGACCTGCGCGTCCGGGTCGGTCAGCACCCGGCGGGCGGCCTCGGGGTCGATGGTCGGCGCGGGCTGGTGGATCGGCTGCTGGCTCCGGTTCGTGTCGAACGTGCGGGTCAGCGTGAAGGCGGTCACGGCGACGGCCAGGGCCGCGACCGCGCCGGTGGCCGCGGTCCGGCGACGCCGGATCCGCGCCCCACGCTCGGCGACCGCCCCGAAGTCGGGCAGGTCGACCTTCGACTCGACGTCCGCACCCAGCGAACGCAGCCGTGACTCATCCACGTTCGGCCTCCAAGGTCGTGTCGAGCAGCCCGGCCAGGGCCGTGCGCCCGCGGGTCAGCCGGGACTTCACGGTGCCGTCGGCGACCCCGAGCGTCGCGGCGATCTCCTGCACCGAGAGGTCCCCGAGGTAGAACAGGGCCAGCGTCTCGCGCTGCTGGAAGGGCAGCGACCGCAGCGCCGCCACGACCGCGACGTGGTCCTCGGAGATCCCGGGCACGTCGCTCGCCGTGGCCAGCCTCGGGCTCAGCGCGCGGAACATGCTCGCCCGCCGCCAGCGGCGCCGCAGCACGTTGAGCGCGACCGTCCGCAGCCAGGCCTCCGGGTTGTCCAGCCGGCGGAACCGGTCGCCGGCGGCCACCGCGCGGGCGAACGCCTCCTGCACCGCGTCCTCCGCCTCGACCCGGTCGGCGGCCACGGCGTACGCCTGCGCCACGAGGCGCCGGTACGACGCCTCGTACACCTCGCGGACATAGCCGTCCTCCGCCACCCGACCCCCTTGCGTGCCGGTCCCGTGCGATGACGAGTCACGAGCCTGCCAACTGGTTCCCGGGTGTGTGGCACTTTCTGGAAACTTGCTCAGTGGGCGGGCAGGACGGTCCCGGTCACCTCGCCGAGCGCGATCCGGCCGCCGCCGGTGCCGGGGGCTGTGGCCCGCAGCGTGACCACGTCGCCGTCCTGGAGGAAGGTGTGGCCGTCGGGCCCGAACGGCTCGGTGCCGCCCCAGGACAGCTCCAGGAAGGACCCGCGCTGGTCCCGCTCCGGGCCGCTGACCGTGCCCGAGGCGAACAGGTCGCCGGTGCGCAGCGAGGCGCCGTTGACCGTCAGGTGCGCGAGCATCTGGGCGGGTGACCAGTACATCGAGGCGTACGGCGGCCGCGCGACCGTCGTGCCGTTGAGCAGCACCTCGATGTCCACGTCGAAGCCGGCCGGGCCGTCGACCGTGAGGTAGTCCAGCGGCGCCGGGTCCTGGCCGGGCAGGTCCACCCGGGCGGCGGCGAGCGCGTCGAGCGGGGTCACCCAGCCGGACACCGAGGTGGCGAACGACTTGCCGAGGAACGGCCCGAGCGGGACGTACTCCCACGCCTGGATGTCGCGCGCCGACCAGTCGTTGAGCAGGGTGAGGCCGAAGACGTGCTCGGCGAAGCCGCTGGTGGGCACCCGCTCGCCGAGCCTGGTGGGGGCGCCGACGACGAAGCCCATCTCGGCCTCGATGTCGAGCCGCCGGCTGGGCCCGTAGGACGGGGTGCCGTCGCTCTCGGGCCGCTGGCCGCAGGGCCGGCGCACCCCGGTGCCCGACACCACGACCGTGCCCGCGCGGCCGTGGTAGCCGACGGGCAGGTGCCGCCAGTTCGGCTTCAGCGGCTCGTCGTCGGGCCGGAAGATCCGGCCGACGTTCGTGGCGTGGTCCAGCGAGCAGTAGAAGTCGACGTAGTCGGCGACCTCGAACGGCATCAGCACGGTGACGTCCTCGACGGGCACCAGGTGCGGCTCGACGAGGCTGCGCTCGGTCGCGTCGGTGAGCAGCCCGGTCAGCCAGGTGCGCACCGAGGACCAGGCCGGGCGGCCCAGCGCGAGCAGCGGGTTCAGCGACGGCACCTCGAAGACGCGGCTGACCTCGAGCATGTCGCCGGCCGCGACCGGTGCGAGGTCGAGCACCTGGTCCCCGATCCGGACCCCGACGCGGGCCGGCTCCTCGCCGGTGGTGAACACGGCGTAGGGGAGGTTGTCGACGTCGTGGAGCGAGCCGGCGGCGCCCTCCACCCAGGTCTCGCGGGTCATGCGCTCACCAGTCCCAGCTCGGTCAGGTCGTCCAGGGGGTCGCTGATGCTGCACGAGCCGAAGCTGGTGAACCACCGGCGGGCCCCGGCCAGCGCGTCGAGGGCGGTGCCGTCGAGCAGCCGGCCGGCGTCGGCCTCGTCGAGCAGCGCCGCCACCTCGTCGACCGCGGCGCCGTCGAGGCTGGCCCGGGTCGCGCGCAGCACGTTGAGGAAGCCGTGGTGCTCGAAACCGGTCTCGGGGTCACGGTGCCGCACCGCGTGGTGCAGCCCGGCGGTGCACTTGAACGCGAGCTCGCGGTCGAGCGCCGCGGCGATGCAGCCGGCGAGCTCGTGGCTGCCGGGGAACGCGTCCGCGTCGAGTCCGCCGGTGCGCAGCTTGAGCCGGTGGTCCATGGCCGCGAGCTCGTCGAGCGCCGCCAGCCAGTCCGGGGTCGGCGGCGCGCCGTACAGGCGGGGCATCTCGACGAAGACCGGCACCTCGTCGTCGAGGTCGCCGCCCGCGACCAGCTGGTCGACCGCGGTGACCACCCGCCGGGCGTTGTGGGCGAGCTCCCCGGTGGCCGAGTCGCGCAGCGCGACCTCGACGCCGGCCAGCGTGACGCCGGCCCGGCCGGCCCAGGCCACCGCGGGTGCGAGGGCGCCGGCGCCGCCGGACACCACGACGCTCACGTCCAGCCCGGTCGTGCCGGCCAGCTCGGGAAGTGCCGCGTCGCCGACCACGAACGGGCCCACCAGGTCCGCGTACGGCGCCTGCCGGTGCCGCGCGTGCGCCACGACCGCCTCGTCGAGCGGGACGTTGCCGGGCGGGAACAACGCCGCGTCGTCGACCAGGGCGCGGAACGCTGCGGGCACGGGGGAGGCGCTGGTTGACACGTCGTCGACACTAACGGATCGTTGCTGTGACCGGACAGACGTGTCCGATATCCGGAGGTTTCATGTACTACCGCCAGGTCGGCGAGGTCCCGCCCAAGCGGCACACCGCGTTCCGCGACGAGCACGGCGCGCTCCGCTACGAGGAGCTGATGGGGGAGGAGGGCTTCTCCTCCGACTCCTCCCTGCTCTACCACCGCGGCGTCCCGTCCGCCATCGTCGACGCCCAGGTGTGGGACCTGCCCGACCTCACCGTCACCCCCAACCACCCGCTCAAGCCGCGGCACCTCAGGCTGCACACGCTGTTCCCCGCGGACGCGAGCGGGGTCGACCCCGTCCAGGGTCGCCGGCTGGTGCTCGGCAACGGCGACGTGCGGATCTCCTACGTGGTCGCGGACGCGGTCTCGCCGTACTACCGCAACGCGGTCGGCGACGAGTGCGTGTACGTCGAGAGCGGCAGCGGCACCGTCGAGACCGTGTTCGGCGTGCTGTCCTACCGCAGCGGCGACTACGTGCTGGTGCCGCGGGCGACCACGCACCGCTGGCTGCCCGCGGAGCGCTCCCGTCTCTACGCCATCGAGGCGAACAGCCACATCGCGCCGCCGCGGCGCTACCTGTCCCGCTTCGGCCAGCTGCTCGAGCACGCGCCGTACTGCGAGCGCGACCTGCACGGGCCTGGGGAGCCGTTCCTGGTCGAGGGCGCCGACGTGGAGGTGCTCGTCAAGCACCGCGGCACCGGACCGTCCGGCCTGGTCGGCACCCGGATGACCTACGCGACGCACCCGTTCGACGTGGTCGGCTGGGACGGCTGCCTGTACCCGTACACCTTCAACGTCGAGGACTTCATGCCGATCACCGGCAAGGTCCACCAGCCGCCGCCGGTGCACCAGGTCTTCGAGGGCCACAACTTCGTGGTCTGCAACTTCTGCCCGCGCAAGGTCGACTACCACCCGCAGTCGATCCCGGTGCCCTACTACCACTCGAACGTCGACTCCGACGAGGTGATGTTCTACGTCGGCGGCGACTACGAGGCCCGCAAGGGCTCGGGCATCAACCTCGGCTCGGTCTCGGTGCACCCGGGCGGCTACGCCCACGGCCCCCAGCCGCAGGCCGTCGAGGCCTCGATCGGCGCGGAGTTCTTCGACGAGCTCGCGGTCATGGTCGACACCTTCCGGCCCCTCGACCTCGGCGAGGCCGGGCTCGCCGCCGAGGACGACGCCTACGCCTGGACCTGGGCCGGCCGTGGCCCCGCCCCCGGCGACGGACCCGCCCTGTTCAGCAACTCCTAGTCGCCGACCCGTCACCTGGTAGGCGCTCTCACCGGCGTGTCGCGCAGGAGGTGACGGGTCAGCCGAGCGACCGCCGGTACTCCAGCACCGGTACGACGACCCCGCCGACCTCGTGCGAGCCGGTCGTGCCGTCGTGCGTCCAGCCCTTGCGCCGGTAGAACGACTGGGCGCGCTCGTTGCCGCGCACCACGTACAGCCGAGCGCTCGAGCAGCCACAGCCGGCGAACCGTCCGAGCAGCGCGTCGTGCAGCGCCTGCCCGACGCCGCCGCCGTGCCGCTCCGGCAGCAGGTGGAGGGCGTTGAGGTGGGCGACGTCGCCGCGCGCCTCGCCCTGGGGGAAGCCGACGACCTCCCCGTCGTACGTCGCGACCAGGAGCGCC
>DASTGV010000137.1:0-5510 GCA_035718765.1 Nocardioidaceae bacterium | reverse complement strand
CGGTTCGCGTCGGTGGCGGTCAGCGTGAACGACCACAGCGGCAGCCCGAACCGCCGGGTCAGCTCGGCACCCACCCACTCGGCGTCCTCGGTCGGCAGCATCGTGGTGATGCCGCCGGTGTCGGCGAGCCGGCGGGTCACCGCCTCGACCGTCGCCCGCGGGCTGTGTCCCGCCATCGCACCCGTGTCGCCCATCGCGAAGTCGACGTACTCGTGCCCGTCCACGTCCACCACGCGGTTGCCCCAGGCCCGGTCGAGGTAGAGCGGGAATCCGCCGCTCCACATGTTCATCCAGGTCATCGGCACCCGCCCGAAGAGGTGCTCGGCCCCGGCGTACAGCGCGGCGGAGCGCGGGTGGGTGGAGGCGTACGCCGACCGCTCGGCCTCGACCAGGGCGGCGAGGCGGGCGCGGTCGACGGTGACGGTGGACGAAGGCATGACCGGACGCTGACGGCTCGCCCGGCCGCCGTCAAGGGGGACCGGTTGTTAGGCTTACCTAAGTTCCCACGATCCGAGGAGTTCCATGGCCGAGAACCGCCGCCGCCGCACCGCGCTGACCGCCAGCGTTGTGCGCACCGAGCGGCTGTCCGCATCGCTGGTCCGCGTGGTGGTGGGCGGCCCGGGTCTGGACCTGTTCGAGGCGTCGCCGTGCGCCGACTCCTACGTCAAGGTCGTCTTCGTCCACGACGGTGCCGCCCGGCCGTTCCCGCGCACCGACGACGGCCGCATCGACCTCGACGCGGTGGCCGGGGCGCTGCCGCGCGAGCACCAGCCCCGGATGCGGTCCTACACGGTGCGGGCGTTCGACGAGACCACCCGCGAGCTGACCCTGGACTTCGTCGTGCACGGCGACGAGGGCGTCGCCGGTCCGTGGGCCGCCGCCGCGCAGCGCGGGGACGAGGTGCTGCTCGTCGGCCCGGGCGGCGGCTACGAACCCGACCCGGCCGCCGGGCGGCACCTGCTCGCGGGCGACCTGAGCGCCCTCCCGGCGATCGCCGTCGCGCTCGAGCGGCTGCCCGGCGACGCCGTCGGGCACGCCCTGGTCGAGGTGCACGACGCCGGTGACGAGGTCGACCTGCCGCGTCCCGCCGGCGTCGAGCTGACCTGGGTGCACACCGGCGAAGAGCGGCCGGGCGTGCGCCTGGTGGACGCCGTCCGCGCGTTGCCCTGGCCCGACGGCGACGTGCACGGCTTCGTCCACGGGGAGGCCGCGGCGGTGCGGGAGATCCGCCGGTACCTCCGGACCGAACGCGGCCTCGGGCTCGACCGGCTGTCGGTGTCCGGCTACTGGCGTCTGGGCCAGGACGACGAGGGCTGGCGCGCCTCGAAGCGGGACTGGAACGCCGCGATCGAGCAGTCGGAGACGGTCAGCGCCTGAGAATCGGCGCGTTTAGCCTCACGAACCGGGACAGACATGCCGATAATGACCCCGTGAGCCCGACGGGTGGTCAGGTCGCCGAGACGCGTGTGCGCATGGTCGCGCAGCCCGCGAGCGTCCCCGCCGTACGCCGGTTCGTGGACGACGCGCTCACCACCTGGGGCCGCGCCGAGCTGATCGACGACATCGCGCTGAGCGCCACCGAGCTGGCCACCAACGCCACCCTGCACAGCCAGGGCACCTTCTTCGACGTCGAGCTGCGGGCCTCCTCCGACGCCGTGCGCGTGACCGTCGTCGACACCGGTGCGATGCCCGCGCAGTCGATCGCGCTGCGCGCCGACCTCGACGCGCCCACGGACGACGACCTCGACCTGGCCCTCGAGTCGATGACCGGCCGGGGGCTGTTCATCGTCTCCTCGCTGGCCAGCAGCTGGGGCATCGACGACCTGCCGGGAGGCACCCGGGTCTGGGCCGACTTCACGACGAAGGGGACCTACGAGCCCCAGCAGCCGCTGCTGTCGCCGTTGACCACCCCGACGGTCCGGATCGACGACACGACCACCCGGGTCATCCGGCTGCTCGACTGCCCGCCGGACGTCCTGCTGGCCCACGACGACAACCTGGCCGACATCGCCCGCGAGCTGAGCCTGTACGCCGCCAGCCACGCCGACCGCGAGGCCGCCCGGATCGCGGAGCAGATCGTCGGTGTCGTGCGCGCCTCCGCGCTGTCGTGGGACGCGGCCCGGTTGGTGGCCAAGCAGGCCGTGCACGACGGCGAGGAGGTCGTGGACATCGCCATCGCGACCGACCCGACGCTGCTCCCGCCCCGGGTGCACGCGCTGCGGCAGGCCGTCCTCGCCGCCGAGGCGATGGCCGACCAGGGCCTGCTGATGACCATGCCCGCGGCCGCGCCGGTGCAGCAGTGGCGCGACTGGGTCGAGGTCGAGATGGTCGAGCAGGCGACGACCGGGCGCGAGGCCCGGCCGTTCAGCGACTACCTGCTGTTCCGCTAGGGCTGGACCCCGGCAGCCTTCTCCAGCGCCGTCAGCTCGTCGTCGAGGTGGGTGAGCAGCCGCTGCAGCCGCGGGACCGTGCGGCGGCAGCCGGTCAGCCCGAAGCCGATGTTGCCGGCGTACGACGTGCAGGTGATGTTCAGGCCCATGCCGTGGATCGGGATGGACAGGGGGTACATCCCCTCCATCACGGCGCCGTTGTAGTACAGCGGCTGCTTCGGACCCGGCACGTTCGAGATGATCAGGTTGAACGGTGGCCGGGTGAACCCCTCCAGCTTGAGCATCGGCGCGAGGATCGCGGGCGCCAGCCCCAGTGCGCTCATCGCGAGGATCTGGGCCGGCGTCATCGACCCCAGGGCCTCCTTGCCGGTGACCATCGAGTGGTGGACGGCCTGCAGCCGGTCGGCCGGGTCGGGCAGCTCGGTGCCGAGGCTGGCCATCACCGCACCCACGGCGTTGCCGCCGGAGGCCGAGGCGGTGTGCGCGCTCCTGGCCTTCAGCCCGACGGGGACCATCGCCACCAGTGAGGTGTCGGGCAGCGCGCCGAGCTCGTCGAGGTAGGTGCGCATGGCGCCGCTGCACATCGCCAGCACGACGTCGTTGAGGGTGGTGCCGGTCGCCTTGCCGATCGCCTGGAGCCGTTCCAGCGGCCAGTCCTGGGCCGCGAAGCGGCGGGAGCCGGTGATCCGCTTGTTGATGATCGTGCGGGGCGCGTACAGCGAGAGCGCCGAGGTCTCGTTGCGTACGCCGCGCGACAGCGTCCGCACCAGGGCGCCGGGGAGGCCGGCCGCCTCCGCGCTGATCGCCAGGGCGGCCCGCACCGCCCCGAGCGGCAGCCCGAACGCGTCGTTGCCGGTGTCCTCGGCGCGCCGTACCGGACCGGGACCGACGTGCTCGGCCGACCAGGTCGGCGCCATGCCGCGCTCGTCGGGGTCCGTGGAGAGCACGCTCTGGATCAGCCGCATCGAGGAGACGCCGTCGATGAGCGCGTGGTGCATCTTGCTGTACATCGCGACCCGTCCGTCGCGCAGACCCTCGATGACGTGCATCTCCCACAGCGGTCGTTCGAGCGCCAGCCGGGTGCTGTGCAGCCGGCCGCACAGCTCCAGCAGCTCACGGATGCGGCCGGGCTTGGGCAGGGCGCTGTGCCGGACGTGGTACTCGATGTCGAACTGGTCGTCCTCGGTCCAGAACCACTGTCCGCCCGTGGCCAGCGACCGGTGCGGCCGCTTGAGGAACAGGGGAGCGGGCTCGTCGTGGGCGAGCATGTCGGCGTACATGTCCCGCACGAAGGTGCGGCCCGCGTCCTCGGGCTTGCGGAACAGCTGGAGGCCACCCACGTGCATCGGCTGGCTGCGGTTCTCGGCAAACAGGAACGCGGCCGACGTCGGGTCCATCGGTGCGGCCATCCAGCGTCCTCTCCTCGGGCGGGTCCGCGTGATCGTGCCCACAAGGTCGTGGGCTCAACCCCGAGGCTGGTCCTTGGTGCGGTGCAGCAGCCAGTCGCGGCCGGTGTCGATGAGGGCGTACCGGACCGACGTGGCCCGGCCGTGCAGCACGAACAGCAGCCGGCGCTCTGTGCGGTCCTCGTCCTCCCACCAGCCGATGTCCGCGATCGACTTGTCGGCGTCCTCGTAGCGGAGGTGGTCGAGCTCGTGGTCGTCGACCGCGACGGCCAGCCGGTCCTGCTTCGGGGTCGTCGGCAGCCCCTTGGGCAGCGCCCAGGAGCGCAGCACGCCGCGCTCCTCGAGGCGCAGGTCGAAGTGGTGACGCGGCTTGTGGTGCTCGTGCAGCACGAACGACGGCTTCTCCACAGGCCCATCGTGCCCCTGGGCAGGTCGTGGCCGGGATGTCGGACCCGCCTCGTAGGCTCGCCGCATGGTCGACCTGTCCTCGCTGCTGAGCGACGAGGACCTCCGTCGGCGCTACGGCACGCCCACCCTGGACCGGGCGTGGGACTACGTCCGGCGCGGGCACGTGCTCTCGTGCACCCACGACCTCGACGGTGACGGCGACCTCGACATCCGGGGCACCGTGGCCGGGTCCACGAGCGCGCCGTACGTCGTCACGCTGAGCGTCGGCGTGGACGGCGAGGGGGTCTGGGTCTTCGGGCGGTGCAGCTGCCCCGTCGGCGAGGGCTGCAAGCACACCCTGGCGCTGCTGATCACGGTCCGCGACGAGCAGCAGCGCGCGTCACCGCCGGGGGCCCGGCGCTGGGAGCGCCAGCTGTCCTCGCTGCTCGACGAGCTCGACGAGCGCGAGGCGAAGCGGCTGGAGCGGGTCGAGCAGCCGCTGGCCCTGCAGCTCGACCTGAAGCCGCCGACCCGCGCGTCCGGGTTCCGGGGCTGGTCGCAGAGCGCCGCCCCGGCGCGCGGCACGCTGCGGATGCGACCGATGCGGCGCGGTGCCCGCGACAACTGGGTGCGCACCGGCATCTCCTGGACCGACGTGCCCTACCTCGACCGGCGCGGCCCGCACCCGCCGGCCCAGGTGGCCGCGCTCAACGACCTGCTCTCGGGGCACCGGACGGCGATGCGCCAGCTCTACTTCGGCGCCGACGGGCACGTCTCGATGGGCTCCTTCGGGCCCGACGAGATCGCCCTGCTGCACCGGGCGGTCGCCACCGGGATGCCGCTGCTGGCCGGCAACGGTCTGTCCCGGGTGGCGCTCGCCCCGGAGCCGGTCACGATCCGGCTCGACGTCAACGCCGCCCCCGGGCACGACGCCCAGCTGCGGCTGGGGGTGACGCTCGACGGTGCGTGGTACGACGCGGCCGACCTCGACGTCCTCGGTGAGGGTGGGCACGCCGTCGCGCTCTGGGACGCCGACGCGGAGTCCTGGTCGGTCACGCTCGCGGCGCTGACCGCGCCACCGGGGCCGGAGGTGCGCCGGCTGCTCAAGCGCGGCGACTCGGTGCGCGTGCCGGAGGCCGACCGCGACGAGCTGGTGGGGGAGTACCTCCCCCGGCTGCAGCGGCACGTCCCGGTGCTGTCGTCCGACGGCTCGGTGGCGGTGCCCGAGCAGCCCGAGCCCCGGCTCGCGCTCACGGTCCGGTGGGTGGCGGCCGACGAGGTGCACACCGCGTGGACGTGGCGCTACCGGGTCGGCACGGACGACCGG
>DASTGV010000136.1:0-8361 GCA_035718765.1 Nocardioidaceae bacterium | reverse complement strand
AGCGAGTCGTTCTCCGACTGGAGGCGCAGCACGTGCGCCTCGAGATCTGCCACCTGCTGCTTGAGGCGCCGGGTCTCCGCGGTGAGCTGGGCGACGACACGGGGGTCAGTGCTGGTGCTCATGTAGCCGAGGAGGGCCTTGGCCATCGTGTGTCCTCCGAAGGGGTGAGAGAGGTCGTGGCACGCCGTCGGGCCGGCCGGATGAGGCCGCGGTCATGGGTGTGCGCCTTCAAGAGTCCCACGCGGCCCCGCACCGGTCAATCCTGACCACTCGCCGTAGCCTGGTCGGGTGACCCGTCCGCTCGAGATCGCCGGGTGCCGCTCGCTGTGCAGCTGGTCCGCGACCGGTGAGCGGCTCGGCGGCGAGCCGTTGTTCGCCTGCGCGGGCTGCGGCAGCGAGTGGGTCGTGTCCGAGCCGTGGACCCCGGTCGACTGGACCGGGCAGGTGCCCGACGCCGTTCAGGAGGCGCGCCGGACCCGCGGCCGGGGCTGACAGACCGGGCAGAAGTACGACGAACGGTTCATGAACGCGACGCGCACGATCGGCGTCCCGCACCGCTCGCAGGGCCGGCCCTCCTGGCCGTAGGCGTGCAGCGACCGGTCGAAGTAGCCGCTCTCCCCGTTGACGTTGACGTAGAGCGCGTCGAAGGACGTCCCGCCCTGGTCGAGCGCGGCGGCCATCACACCGCGGACGTCGGCCAGCAACCGCTGGACGTCCGTCCGGCGCAGCCTGGTGCCGGGCCGCTCGCCGTGCAGCCGCGCGCGCCACAGCGCCTCGTCGGCGTAGATGTTGCCCACCCCCGACACCACGGTCTGGTCGAGGAGGATCCGCTTGACACCGGAGGCCCGCCTGCGGACCGAGGCCACGAACGCGTCGTCGTCGAACAGCGGGTCGACGGGGTCGCGGGCGATGTGCGCGATCTCGGCCGGCAGCTCGGCACCACCCGGTGACACCGACAGCCCGCCGAACATCCGCTGGTCGACGAACCGCAGCTCCCCCGCCCCGTGCAGGGTGAACCGCACCCGCAGGTGCCGCTCGTCCGGTGCGCCCGCGGGCTGCACGAGCATCTGCCCGCTCATCCCGAGGTGGCCCAGGACGGCGTCGCCGCTGTCGAGCGGCAGCCAGAGGTACTTGCCGCGGCGGCGGGCGCCGAGCACCGTGCGGCCGGTCGTCAGGGCGGCGAAGTCGAGGGCACCGGCGAGGTGCCGGCGCACCGGCCGCGGATGGAGTACGTCGACCCGGTCGATGCGGCGGCCGACCACGTGCGCCTCGAGGCCGCGCCGGACGACCTCGACCTCGGGGAGCTCGGGCACGGACGGGTCCCGGTCAGCGGGCGGGGACGTCGCCGTGGGCGGCGGCGATGGCGACGTAGGCCGTCTCGGCGGCCTGCTGCTCGGCCTCCTTCTTGGACCGGCCGGTGCCGTGCCCGTAGAGGCTCTCGCCGACCTTGACCTGGGCGGTGAAGGTCTTCTCGTGGTCGGGGCCCTCGTCCGCGATGACGTACTCGGGGACGCCGAGGGAGTGCTCGGCGGAGAGCTCCTGGAGGCTGGTCTTCCAGTCGAGGCCGGCGCCGAGCCGGGCGGCGTTCTCCATCAGCGGGTCGAAGAGCAGGTGCACGACCTCGCTGGCGGACTCGAAGCCGCCGCTGAGGTAGACCGCCCCGATGAGCGCCTCGACCGTGTCGGACAGGATCGAGGACTTGTTGCGCCCGCCGGTGGACTCCTCGCCCCGGCCGAGCTTGATGTGCCGGCCCAGGTCGATGGTGCGCGCCACCTCGGCGAGCGCGCGGGCGTTCACGACGGCGGCACGCAGCTTCGCGAGCCGGCCCTCGGAGAGGTCCGGGTGGGCCCGGAACAGGGTGTCCGTGACGACCACGCCGAGCACCGAGTCGCCGAGGAACTCCAGCCGCTCGTTGGTCGGCAGCCCGCCGTTCTCGTAGGCGAACGACCGGTGGGTCAGGGCGCGGTCGAGCAGCTCGGCGTCCAGCTGCGGGTCGCCGAGCCCCTCACGCAGGTCGTCGTAGTCCTGGTCGCCCTGCAGGCCGGTCACGCCCGTGCCGTCCGGCTCGGTCAGAGGACCTGGCGACGGTCGGCGCGCGCGCCGTACTGGCCGCACTGCGGGCAGGCGCGGTGCGGGAGGTGCTTGGCGCCGCACGCCGGGTTGGCGCAGGTCACCAGGGACGGCGCGACGGCCTTCCACTGCGAGCGACGGTGGCGCGTGTTGCTGCGCGACATCTTCCGCTTCGGGACAGCCACGGTGATCTCCTCAATCGTGCGGTTCGTCCTCCGGCCGTGTGGCCGGCGAACGTCTTAGTCGTTCGTCTCGTCGTGCTCGAGACCGATGCCTTGCAGCTTCGCCCACCGGGGGTCGATCGGCCCGTCGTGCTGGTGGCCGGGGTCGTCTGCGAGCCGGGCACCACACTCGGTGCACAGGCCCGGGCAGTCGTCCCGGCACAGCGGCTGGAACGGCAGTGTGAGCACCACCGCGTCCCGCAGCAGTGGCTCGAGGTCGAGCAGGTCGCCCTCGAGCCGGCTGACGTCGTCGTCCTCCCCGTCCTGGGGGTGCTGGGCGGTGTCGCTCTCCTCGTAGACGAAGAGCTCCTGGAAGTCGGCCACGATCTCGTCGCGCACCTCGTCCAGGCACCGCACGCACTCGCCGACCAGCTCGGCCTGCGCCTCGCCGGTGACGAGCACTCCCTCCATGACCGCCTCGAGCCGGAGCTCGAACGCGACCTGCGACCCTTCCGGGACGCGGAGCACTTCGATGCCGAGGTCTGCGGGCGCCGGTGCCGTGAAGCTGGTCCGACGTTGGGACCCCGGGCGGCGGCCGAGCTCGCGGGTGTCGAGCACGAGCGGCGCTCTCGGGTCGAGACGCACGGACTTCACTTCCTGACAGGGGCACAACAGACCAGGTCCTCCGTGCGTCGACCGGGGGTGAGCCGCGACCGGGCGCGAAGAACCGCAGACAAGCCTACCGAACCGAGGGCCCGGCGACCAATTCGCCGGTGTCCCGGGCGGGTGACCGGGACGTCAGTTCTCGAGGTGCTCCGGGAGCTTGATCTTGTCGACCTCGTCCGAGGTCAGGTCGTCGAAGGCGGACCGGCCGGCGAGCCGCTCGCGGCCCCGCTTCACGGCCTCGGTCGTGCGCTCCAGGGTGATCTCGAAGTTGGCCAGCTTGGCGTCGACGTAGTCGTCGGTCTCCTTGCGCAGCGCGTCGGCCTCGGCCCGCGCCCGCTCGACGATCTGGTCGGCCTCCCGCTTGGCGACGCGGTAGACGTCGGTGTCGGAGATGATCTTCTCGCGCTCGTTGCGCGCGTCGACCACGATCTGCTCGGCCTCGCGCCGGCCCTCGTCGACCACCTGCTCGCGCTCCGCGACGACCCGCTGGGACTCGGTGAACGCCGTCTCCAGCGCGCTCGAGAGCTGGTCGATCAGCTCGAGCAGCTCCCCTCTGTTGACCACGGCCGACGCCGACATCGGCATCGACCGGGCCTGCTCGACCAGCTGCCGCAGCTCGGCCAGCTTCTCGTGCACGTCCACGTTGTCCCTTTCTCCACGCACGAACGGGAGCCCACGGCATGACGCCGTACGGGCCCGAGCCTCCCTACCCGGGAAGAGGCACGCTCACTCCTCTCCCCCGACGATACGACGAGGCGGGGTGCGTCACACGCGTCGGGTGGGTCAGGACTCCCCGGCCAGCCGCGCGGTCAGCCGGCTGAGGACGTGCGCCGGCACCAGCGGCGAGACGTCGCCCCCGAACCGGGCGACCTCCTTCACCAGGCTCGAGGCGAGGAAGGAGTACTCCGGGCTGGTCGGCACGAAGACGGTCTCGACGCCCGACAGGCTGGAGTTCATCTGGGCCATCTGCAGCTCGTAGTCGAAGTCGCTGACGGCGCGCAGGCCCTTGACGATCGCGTGCACCCCCCGGTCCCGGCAGAAGTCGGTGAGCAGCCCGTCGAAGGAGTCGATCGTGACGTTCGACCAGGGGGCGCAGGCCTCGGTGAGCATCTCGATCCGCTCCTCCGCGCTGAACAGCCGCTGCTTGGAGGCGTTCACCCCGACGGCGACGACCACCTCGTCGAACAGCGACGCTGCCCGGCCGATGATGTCGATGTGCCCGTTGGTGACGGGGTCGAACGACCCGGGGCAGGCGGCTCGGCGCACGGCGGCTCACTCTCGCTCTCGGGGCACGGCTGGTCAGGCGGTGGCGCGACCGTACCAAAGCGTGGTCTCGCCGTACTTGCGCGTGCGGTCGCCGCGGAAGCCCTCCGGCCACGGCAGCTCCGGGCCCCGGCTGGACCGCTCCACGACGACGAGCGCGTCGGGCGAGAGCCACCCGTGGTCGCGCAGCGCCTCGAGCACCGCGACCACGTCGGTGTCGGGCACCGCGTAGGGCGGGTCCAGGAAGGCGATGTCGTACGGCGCGCGGGGCGCGTGCGCGAAGGCCCGGACCACCGGGACCGCCAGCACGTCGATCCCGGTGAAGCCGAGCGTGCGGGCGTTCTCGCCGATGAGGGCCGCGGTGCGCCGGTCGTGCTCGACGAGGGTGACGACGCCCGCGCCCCGCGAGCGGGCCTCGAGCCCGACCGCTCCGCTGCCGGCGTAGACGTCGAGGAAGCGCAGCCCGTGCACCGAGCCGAGCGCCGAGTCGACGGCCGAGAACAGCGCCTCGCGGACCCGGTCGGAGGTGGGTCGGGTGCTGTCCCCCGAGGGTGTCTTGATCCGCCGCCCGCCGGCGGTGCCCGCGATGATCCGGGTCACCGGCTCACCCCTTCTCCAGGAACGCGGCGGCCTCGGACTCGTCGAGCCGGCGGACCTCCTCGGCGAGCACGGGGTGGGCGCGCAGGTCGGGGTCGTCGGCGAGCACCCGGGACGCGACCTCGCGCGCCTCGGCGATGACGTCCTCGTGGTCGAGGACGTGCAGCAGCCGGAGGCTGGAGCGGCGGCCGGACTGGGAGGCGCCGAGCACGTCGCCCTCGCGCCGCTGCTGGAGGTCGACCCGCGACAGCTCGAACCCGTCGGTCGTGGAGGCCACCGCGTCGAGCCGCTCCCGGGCGGGGCTGCCGGCCTCCACCGAGGTGACCAGCAGGCAGAGACCGGGCAGCCCGCCCCGGCCGACGCGGCCGCGGAGCTGGTGGAGCTGGGAGACGCCGAACCGGTCGGCGTCGAAGACCACCATCATCGTGGCGTTGGCGACGTCGACGCCGACCTCGATGACCGTGGTCGAGACGAGCACGTCGACCCGGCCGGCCGCGAACGCGCGCATCACCTCGTCCTTGCGGTCCGGGGCCATCCGGCCGTGCAGCATCTCGACGCGCAGGCCGTGCAGCGGGCCCTCGGCGAGCATCGGCGCGACCTCCTCCACCGACGCCATCGGCCGGGACTCGTCGACGTCGGCGGGACTGTCCACCCCGTCCGACGCACCGTCGCCGATGCGGGGGCAGACGACGTAGACCTGGTGGCCGCGGTCGACCTCCTCGCGCACCCGGGCGAAGGCGCGGTCGAGCCAGGCCGGGTTCTCGGCGAGGGCCACCACCGTGGACTGGATCGGCGCCCGGCCGGCGGGCAGCTCGGCCAGGGTCGAGGTCTCCAGGTCCCCGAAGACCGTCATCGCGACGGTGCGCGGGATCGGCGTCGCGGTCATCACCAGCACGTGCGGCGGCGCGCCGTCGGCCTTGGCGGCCAGGGCGGCCCGCTGCTCGACGCCGAAGCGGTGCTGCTCGTCGACGACGACGAGCCCCAGGTCCGCGAACTGGACCTTGTCCTCGAGCAGGGCGTGCGTGCCGATCACGATGCCGGCGGACCCGGAGGCCGCGTCGAGAAGCGCCTCCCGGCGGGCCGCCGCCCCCAGCGAACCGGTCAGCAGCACGACCTGGGTGCCGTCCGCCGCACCGCCGAGCATCCCGGCCGAGGCCAGGTCGCCGAGCATCGCGGTGATGGAGCGGTAGTGCTGCTGGGCGAGCACCTCGGTCGGCGCGAGCAGGGCCGCCTGCCCCCCGGAGTCCACGACGCGCAGCATGGCCCGCAGCGCCACGACGGTCTTGCCGGAGCCGACCTCGCCCTGGAGCAGCCGGTGCATGGGGTGGCCGGCGGCGAGGTCGTCGAGGACGGCGCGGCTCACGTCCTGCTGGCCCGCGGTGAGCTCGAACGGCAGCCGCTCGTCGAAGCGGTCCAGCAGCCCGCCCTCACGACCGGTGCGCGGGCGGGCGTCGAGCGCGAGCAGCGCGGCGCGACGCTTGGCGAGCACGGCCTGGGTCACGAACGCCTCGTCGAAGCGCAGCCGCTTGGCCGCGGCCTCCTTCTGGCTCCAGGAGTCCGGACGGTGCAGCCACTCCAGGGCCTGCCGGGCCGAGACGAAGTCGTGCTCGCGCCGGACCTCCTCCGGGAGCAGGTCCGGGACCTCCTCGACGAGGTTGAGCGCGAGCGCGATGGCGTCGGAGAGCTGCCAGCTCTGCACGGTCGCGGTGGCGGGATAGATGGTGATCAGCTGCGGGATGGAGTCCCAGTGCCGGGCCGCGGCGTCCTCGCCGCCGTCGGCGTCCCCCTCCTGCTCGCCGAACATCTGGTTCTGCGGGTTGGTCAGCTGGAGCTGGCCGCGGAAGGTGCCGACCTTCCCGGAGAACAAGCCGATCCGCCCGGGCGCGATCGTGCGCTCGCGCCACTCGGCGATGTGCTTCTTCTTGTCGAAATAGGTCACCGACAGCTGGTCGTGCTCGGTGGCGACGACCACCTCGAGGCGGTACGCCGTGCCGCCGCGACGCCGGTCGGCGTAGGAGTGCAGCTTCGCCCGCACCACGCGCGCGATGACCGTGACGTGCTCGTCGGGCTCGATCGAGCCGAGGTCCGAGAGCGAGCCCTTGTCGACCCACCGCCGCGGGTAGTGCTGGAGCAGGTCCCCGACGGTGCGGTAGCCGAACGCCTTCTCGATCTTCGCCGCCCCCGTGCCGGCGACGGCGGCCAGCTTGGAGTCCCAGCGGATCGTGGAGCGCAGGGTGGTCACGGTGCCTCTCCTACTCGACGCCGACGAGCAGGGGGTAGCGCGGCTGGCCACCGTCGTACACGACGACGTCGACCGTCGGGTGGGTGGCGGCGAGGTGGGCGGCGCACCGCTCGGCCAGGTCGCGGCCCTCACCGCCGGCCACCAGGGTCACCAGCTCGCCGCCGCCGCCGAGCAGGCGCTCGAGGACCTCCGTCGCCACCGTGAACAGGTCGTCGCCGACCACCACGAAGTCCCGCTCGACGGCGCCGAGCACGTCGCCGGGCTCGCAGGGGCCGGCGGTGGTCATCGCCCGGCGGACGGCGACGGTGACCGCGCCCGAGCGGGCGTGCCGGGCCGCGGCGGTCATCTCCAGGATGTCCTGCTCGAACGCGCGGCCGGGCTCGTGGACGGCCAGCGCGGCCAGCCCCTGCACCTGGGCGTTGGTCGCGATGACGGCCACCCGGATGTCGGTCTCCGCCCGCGCGGTGCGGGCCGCGGCCTCCGCGGCGGCGATCGAGTCGTGGTCGTTGGGGAGCACGATCACCTCGGCGGCGCCGGCGGAGGTGATCGCCTCCAGCACCTGGCCGGTGGACGGGCGGCGGCCGGGGCCGCCCGGGACGACGGTGGCGCCGGCCTGCACGAACAGCTCGCCGAGGCCGGCCCCGGCGGCCACCACGACGACGGCGCGGCCGGTGCGTCGTACTTCGCGTGCCGACCGGCGCCCGACCTGCCGCTCGACCTGGTCGGCGAAGTGCGTGACCTGGACCCGGTGCGGGCGGCCGGCCTCGATGCCCGCCTCGAGCGCGGCCCCGACGTCGTCGACGTGGACGTGGACGTTCCACAGGCCGTCGCCGCCCACGACGACCAGGGAGTCGCCGAGCGGGGCCAGGGCCGCCCGCAGCGCGGGGACGGCGGCGTCGTCGGCGTCGAGGAGGTACATCACCTCGTAGGCGGGGCCGTCCGGCGTGAGGTCGCCCGAGGGCAGCGGCACGGGGATGGCGTGGGTGCCCAAGGGAGCCTTCCCGCCGACCGGCCGACGTCCGGTCACCGCGGTCTCGGCGGCGTCGAGCACCACGCACAGCCCGCGCCCACCGGCGTCCACGACACCCGCGTCGCGCAGCACCGCGAGCTGCTCCGGGGTGTGGGCGAGGGCCTCGCGGGCGGCCGTCGCGGCGGCCCGCAGGACGTGGCCCAGCCTGCTGGCGGGGTCCTCGGCGGCCCGTGCGGCACCCTCGGCGGCCGCCCGCGCGACGGTCAGGATGGTGCCCTCGACGGGCCGGCCCACGGAGGCGTACCCGGCCTGGGCGGCCAGCGCCATGCCCTCGGCGAGGGCGGTCGCCGACCGGTCCTCCGGCCCGGCCTCGCCCAGCCGCTTGCACAGCG
>DASTGV010000135.1:0-4773 GCA_035718765.1 Nocardioidaceae bacterium | reverse complement strand
ACGTGACCGCCTCGATCATCGGCAGCAGGCGCGTCCGACTTGAGCGCTCAAGCGACCGGGAGGTTTCCCGGTCTCCTCCCGGGGGTACCTGCGACCGCAACCATCGGATGGCGTGCGCACGACCTGCCGCGCCGGGAACGGAGACCAGGGATGAACGACGAACGGCCGGACACCGGTCTGTCGGACGAGGAGCTCGCCGCCCAGGGTGCGACCGCCCTGCCGGACAAGGAGGTCGTCTCCATCCTCGACCTCAACGCGGACATCGACCTCGCCATCGACGCCGCCGCCCCGATCGACCTCGCGGTCGCCGCCAACGCGAACGTGGCCGCCCCCATCGACGCCGCGGTCGGCGCCAACGTGCTGTCCGTCGGCTCCACCGCCCAGGCGCTCAGCGACCAGGGCGTGATCATCAACCAGGGCCTGGACGCGGACGCCTCCGCCCACGCCGTGCAGGACAGCGCGCTCGACCAGAGCAACGACACGGTCGACGCGGGAGGCACCGCACCGGCCGACGCCACGGCGTCCCCGGCGGTCGGCAGCACAGCGCTCGGCGACACGGGCGCCGCGACCGACGGCCTCACCGGCACGGCCGGCGACACCGCGGGCACCGTGGGCGACACGGTCGGCGGAGCGGTCGGGGACACCACCGGCGCCGTCGGGGACACCGCGGGCACGGTCGGGGACACCGCCGGCACCGTGGGCGACACCGCCGGCACCGTGGGTGACACCGTGGGCGGTGCGACCGGCGACCTCGGCGGCACCGTGGGCGGTGCCACGGACGCGGCCGGCGGCCTGCTCGACGGCAACCTGCTCAACGTGGACGTGAACGTCAACGCCGACGCCGACATCGCCGCCCCCATCAACGGCGCCGTGGCGGCGAACGCCAACGTGGCCGCCCCGATCGACGCGGCGGTCGGTGCGAACGTCGGCTCGGTGGACAGCAACGCGGTCGCCGTCTCGCAGCAGGACGCGATCATCAACCAGGACATCACCGGCTCCGCGGACGCGACGTCGGACCAGACGTCGGACATCACCCAGTAGCACTCGATGGCCGTCCTGCCCGCCTCGGCCGGGCGCGAGGGCGACGCACCCGCGTCGTCCTCGCGTCCGGCCGTGTCGACCCCCGACATCCCGGTCCGTGCCGACGGCGTCGAGCTCATCGGCGAGATGGTGGGGTCCGGCTACCGGGAGCCACCCGCGCTCGCGCGGCGTGGTGACGGGCAGACCTTCCAGCTGACGCCCCTGCTCTACCTGGTGCTGTCCACGGTCGACGGCCAGCGGGACTACGACCAGGTCGCGGAGCGGGTCGGCGCGGCGTACGGCCGGACCGTCACCGCGGACAACGTCCGCACGCTCGTCGACCAGCAGCTGCGGCCGATGGGCCTGCTGGCGCGCCCGGACGGGACGCAGCCCGAGGTCAAGAAGTCCAACCCGCTGCTCGCGCTGCGGTTCAAGTACGCCGTGACCGACCCCGAGCGCACCCGCCGGCTGACCGCGCCGTTCGCCCGCCTGTTCCACCCGGTGGTCGTGGTCGCGGTGCTGGCCGTCTTCGCCGCGGTGTGCTGGTGGGTCTTCATGGAGAAGGGCCTCGCGTCCGCGACGTACCAGGCCTTCGACAAGCCGGGCCTGCTGCTCCTCGTCGTCGCGGTGACCATCCTGTCCGCCGGCTTCCACGAGTTCGGGCACGCTGCCGCGGCCCGCCGCGGCGGCGCCACCCCCGGCGTGATGGGCGCCGGCATCTACCTCGTGTGGCCGGCGTTCTACACCGACGTCACCGACTCCTACCGGCTCGGCCGCGGCGGGCGGGTGCGCACCGACCTCGGCGGGTTGTACTTCAACGCGATCGTCGCGGTCGTCGTCGCCGGGGTGTGGTGGGCCACCGGGTACGACGCCCTTCTGCTCCTGGTGGCCACCCAGATCCTGCAGATGGTCCGGCAGCTGACCCCGCTCGTGCGTTTCGACGGCTACCACGTGCTGGCCGACCTCACCGGCGTGCCCGACCTGTTCCACCGGATCAAGCCGACCCTGCTGGGCGTCCTGCCGTGGCGCTGGAGGCACCCCGAGACCCGGGTGCTCAAGCCCTGGGCCCGGATGGTCGTGACGCTGTGGGTCGTCGTGGTCGTGCCGATGCTGGCGTTCTCGCTGTTCACGATGGTGGTCACGCTCCCCCGCATCCTCGGCACCGCCCGGGCCAGCGTCGAGAAGCAGTCCACGCTGCTCGGCCGCGCCTGGTCCGACACCGACCTGCTCGAGAGCGCCGCCCGGTGCATCGCGATCGTGGCCGTGGCGTTCCCGATCCTGGCGACCGCCGTGATCCTCTTCCGGCTGGTGCGCAAGATCGTCGCCTCGACCTGGCGACGCACCCGCGGTCGCCCCGTCCGGCGTGGGCTGGCCGGCCTCGTCGCGGCGGCGCTCGTCGCGGGCCTGGCCTGGGCCTGGTGGCCGCACCCCGGCACGTACCGGCCGATCGAGCCCTATGAGGGCGGCACCCTCGTCCAGGCCGCCCAGGCGCTGCCGGTCGTCCCACGCTCGGCACCGACGCGGCTCGTCGAGGGCCAGCGCGGCACGATCGTCACCGGCTGGGCCGACGGCGACCCCCGCCCGACGCGCTCGCACCCCCAGCTGGCGCTGGTGCTGGTGCCCCGCGACTCCGGCGCGACCGGCGGAGGGGTGGCCTCCGCGGCCGACGGGGGCGACGCCGCCTCGGTCGGCAGCGGCACGGGCACCGGCACCGACGCGGGCACCGGGACGGCGGGCGGCGAGCAGCCCCAGCCGTGGGTGTTCCCGTTCAACAAGCCGCTCGCGCCGGACGCCGGCGACAACCAGGCGATGGCGGTCAACACCACCGACAACACCATCCGCTACGACGTCGCGTTCGCGCTCGTGTGGGTCGAGGACGACTCCCCCGCGCTGAACACCAACGAGGCCTACGCGTTCGCGAGCTGCACCAACTGCGCCGCGGTCGCGATCGGGTTCCAGATCGTGCTGGTCACCGGCGACAACCACGTCGCGGTGCCGCAGAACATCTCGGCGGCCGTCAACTACGACTGCGTCGGCTGCCTCACCTACGCCCTGGCCACCCAGCTGTTCGTCACCCTGGACGGTCCGCTCAGCGACGCGGGCCGGCAGCAGATCGACGCGCTCTGGCGGCAGATCGCGGACTTCGGGGCGCACATCACGGAGGTCCCGCTCTCCGAGGTCCGGGACCGGCTCACCGGCTACGAGCAGCAGATCCTCGCCGTGATCGAGCAGGAGCAGGGACCGCTGACCCCGCAGACCACGGGGACGGCCGACCCGAGCGCCGGGTCGACGGCGTCGGCCGGGAGCAGCGACGGCACGGTCCCCGGCGACGGTGCGAGCCCGGGCGCGAGTCCCGCCGCCGGGACCTCGACCGACCCCGCGGGGACGACGACGGGCGGCAGCAGCGGTGGCACGAGCAGCACCGGCAGCACGGGGAGCACCGGCGATGCCGGGAGCACGAGCGGGTCCACGGCCACGGACCCGACGACGGGCCCGACCGGCGGGACCAGCCCGGCCGAGCCGTCACCGACCCCGACCGCCTCCGACTCGCCCTCCGCCACGCCCTGAGCCCCGTCTGAGCCCCGTCTGAGCCCCGACTGAGCCCGGCCCGGCCAGCCGAAACCTGGCGCACACCGCGCTCACACGTCCCCGAAACCTGGGCGGGTCACCCTGGTGCCAGCACCCATGCACGCACGAGGGAGAACAGCATGAGCACGCTGGCCACGATGGCGTCCGCACTGAGGCGGATCGGACGCTGGGTCGACGACTGGACGCTGTGGGCCTGCAACCCACAGTCCCCGCTGGGACCTAGCGCACCCAGACGGTGACGAGGTTCGAGGTCGCCGCCACCCGGTAGGTGTCGGCGATCGAGACGGCCTTGTAGGTCGTGGAGCTGCGCGGCCGGACGGTGGTGGAGTACCACCCGGTAGGCGCGAGGCTCTTCGACGCCCGCACGTAGGTCCAGCGGCCGCCGTGGGCGGGTCGCCTGTAGAAGCGGACGTACTTGCCCGCGACGGGTCCGAGCGTGGTCCTCAGGTGGCCGTAGACCATCACCGCGGTGCCCTTGCGCACCCGCCAGGTCTTGTTCTTGTGCAGGTCGGCGGTGGGCGTGAGCCGGGCGGGTGTGGTCACCCGCGCCATCGGCGAGGCGGCGCCCGCGTGGACCGTGTCACCGGCGAACGCGACCCAGTAGTCCGTGGCCTGCGGCACCCGCGCCGTGAACGTGTAGTGGCCGGCCGGGTCCGTCGTACCGGTGGTGACGGCGTTGTACGCCGTGGCGCCGACGGACCGTGAGTAGAGGGTGACCGGGAGGTTGGCGAGGGGCGAGGAGTCGGCCGTCCTGTGCAGGTCCCCGGCGAACGTGACCGGTCCGTTGATGGCCGTCGTCGCCGTCGACGACGCGCTGATCGAGACCGCCGTCGGGTCGCCGGTCGGGACGGTCACGCCGGGCGGGACGGGGGCGCTCGAGCCCCCGGTCGTGTTGGCCAGGGCCGCGAGCTGCGCGCTCGTGCCGTTGAAGCGGTTCATGTCGACGTTGCCGGAGATGCCGCTCACCGACCCGGTGCTGGTGCGCTGCCAGAAGGTCCAGGTGGGCCAGCCGCCGGGCACCCGCGGCGAGGAGACGCCGTAGTTCGCGATCCACAGCGGGTAGCGGGTGAACGCCGTGCTGTTGCCGAGGTAGTACTCCCAGAACGACGGGGAGACGTAGATCATCGGGGTGCGCCCGGTGAGCTGCTCGACGGTCTGCAGCCA
>DASTGV010000134.1:0-2312 GCA_035718765.1 Nocardioidaceae bacterium | reverse complement strand
AGATGCGTGGTACTCGGGTGCTCTGTGCGGGGCGCAGGGGTGCGCGGCCGCGGGAGGCGCGCATGTGTGCCGGAGGGGAGGGGCTCAGGCGACCTCGGCGGGCTGGCCGCCGGTGATGCGCAGCAGCTCGTCGTAGGACGTCGGGAAGACGGCGTGGGGGTGTCCGGCTGCGGCCCAGACCCGGTCGTAGCGCGCGAGGGAGACGTCGACGAGCGTGGCCGGGGGGCGCAGGTGGGCCACCGGTGGGACGCCGCCGATCGGGAAGCCGGTGTGCTCGAGCACGAACTCCGGGTCGGCGCGCTCGACCGTCTCGAGCCCGATCAGGTCGGCGACCTTGACGGTGTCCACCCGGTGCGCCCCGGAGGTGAGCACGAGCAGTGACTCCTCGGCGCCACCGGGGCGGTGCGCCTTGAACACCAGGGAGTTGGCGATCTGCGCCGGGTCCACGCCGAGTGCGACGGCGGCCTGGCGCGCCGTGCGGGCAGCGTCGTCGAGCACCGTGATCGTGCCGCGGACGCCGAACGCGGAGAGGGCGTTCGCGACGCGTTGGACCGCGGGGTGGTCGAGGACGGGCTCCGGCGCCGCGGTCGGCACGTGCGTCATGGCTCGACGCTAGCCACGCGCGGGTTCCGCGGGAAGAGGGTGTCCAGAGGTTGACGGCCTGTCCGGAGCCGGGTGTACATTTGTTCTATCGAACAGACGTACGAACATTCCGGTGTTTGCGCCGCCTGTCCGACCACCGCACGACCGGCCCGCGGGGCGCCTCGACCCCGCCATCGCGGGCCGGTGTGCGGTCCAGTCCGGGGTGTGCAGGCGAGGAGCGGGTCATGGTGCGACGTTACGAAGAGCCGATCGAGGTCCGCGAGGCCCGCGACGCCGACGACCCTGCCGTGGAGACGCAGGCCCGGCCGGCCGCGTTCGTGTGGCGGGGCCGGCTCTACGTGGTGCGGGACGTGATCGGGCACTGGCGTGAGCGCCGGGCCTGGTGGCGCGAGGCGCTCGAGCCGCGCGAGGGGGAGCCGGTGGGGGCGCCCGACCTCGAGCAGGACGTGTGGCGGGTGGCGGCCAGCCCGGGCCGGATGCTCGGCACCGGCGTCTACGACCTGGCCCGCGACGGCGTGGTGCCCGGCTGGCGCCTGGTGCGCGTCGCCGACTGAAGCCCCATCCGGCTGTCGCCCGGCAGGACACCGCCGACCACCGACCGCCCATCCGCTGACCCGACCACCGCGGCAGGAGAGGACCCGACATGACCACCGCCACGACCACGACCGCTGCCAGGAGCTCCGGTCCCGGCGCCCCGCGGGCGCCGATGGCGACCACCGCGCTCGACCTGCTCGACCGGTCCCGGGCCAGCCTGCTCGACGCCTGTCGTGCCGGCACCGTCGACGAGCGCTACGTCGAGGCCCACCTCGCCGCCCTGCGTGCCGCGGCGGCGTTGCTCGCGGCGCGCAGCCGGCCCACCCGGCGCTCGCGACCGCGCAGCGTCTGGGAGGTGCTGCCCGAGGTGGCCCCGGAGCTGACCGAGTGGGCGGTGTTCTTCGCCGCCTCCGCCCGGCGCCGGGCCGCGGTCGAGCGGGGGGCGGTGGCGCTGCCCACCCGGGAGGCCGACGACCTGCTGCGCCAGGCCGAGGTCTTCCTCGGCCTGGTCCAGGCCGCCCTCGGGCTGCCGGTCGCCGCGACGCTGCCCGCGCTCGTCACGCCGGCGGGACGACCATGACCGATGCCTTCGCCCACCTCCACGTCGCCTCGGGGTTCTCCCTGCGCTACGGCTCCTCCACCCCGGCGGCCCTCGTCGAGCGGGCCGCCGCGTTGGGGCAGCCGGCGCTGGCGCTGACCGACCGGGACGGCCTCTACGGCGCGGTGCGGTTCGTGCAGGCCTGCTCCGAGGCGGGACTGACCCCGGTCCTCGGCGTCGACCTGGCGGTGCGGTCGGAGGAACCCGTGCGCCCGGGACCCGGGTCGGGGTGGGGGTCAAGGTCGGGGTCCGCGGCCGGGTGGGGTGCTCCGGGGGCGGGACGTGGGCCGGGCGTGGTCGCGCCGGAGCCGTCACGAGCCTCCGGGCGGGTCCGCGCCCAGCCGGTGCGGGGTGGTGCCGAGGTCGACCCGCGCCACCCCCGGGTGACCGTGCTGGCCCGGGGCCAGGCCTCCGGGGTGCCGGCAGGCGTGGGGTGGGCGCGGCTGTGCCGCCTGGTCACCCGCACCCACCTGTCCGGGGAACGAGGGTCCCCGGTCAGCTCCCTGGACCTGGTCGCCGAGCACGCGCTCGACCCAGCCACGGGCGCCCCCGCCCTCGTGGTGCTGCTCGGCCCGCA
>DASTGV010000133.1:0-4666 GCA_035718765.1 Nocardioidaceae bacterium | reverse complement strand
CGTAGAGCGACGTGAACGCGCCGAAGACCGCGTACGACGTCCACGCGGGGCTGCCGAGGAGCAGAACCGCGATGAGGGGAAGGCCGACGCTGAGGCCCGCGCGCAGCGCGACGCGGTGCGCACCCGGGGCCGGCTGCACGCGGAGCAGCTCGTCGGTCAGCACCGACCGCCAGCCGCCCACCTGACCACCCGCCTCGCCGTCCTTCGGCACGGCGATCGTAGGCCTCACCTCCGGTGACCGGCGCGACCCGGCCCGGCGAACGGAAGAGCCCCAGGCCGGACCTCCGGCCTGGGGCTCCCGTCAGCGTCGCCTAGTGGAAGGCGCTCTCCTTGACCTTGACCACCTGGCCCGCGTGCTGGATGCCCAGGAACGACGCGATGCTCCAGGCCGACGAGTACAGCTGGCCGTTCTTGAGCACCAGGCCGGTCGGCATGGTCACCTGGGCGTGCGTCTGGTGCCCGTTGCGGATGCGGGTGATCCGGCCGACGCTCGCCGGGTCGAAGCCGGACGGCGGGGGCCCGGCCGGGGCGCCGTGCGTCACCTCGGAGATGTAGATCGTCCCGTCCCGCCGTACGGCGATGCCGGTCGGCGCGGTGAAGCCCTTCCAGACCCGCTGGACCTTGCCGGTGCGGGCGTTCAGCTTGTAGAGCCGCGCGGCCTTCGGGGACTCCGCACCGAGGGTGCTGACGTACACGCTGCCGCCCAGCACCTGCACGCCGGTGGGCACCGGGTCGCAGCCCCGCGTGCCCGGGTTGGCGTTGGCGTCCGGGGCCTGGCAGGCCTTGGTGTCCTTGTACGTGCGCGGTGCGAAGAACGTCGAGACCCTGCCGGTGCGCGGGTTGACCTTGAGCACGTCGTTCGCTCCGCCGTCGGCGACGAAGAGGCCGAAGCGCGACCAGGTCATCGCGAAGGGGTTGGACAGCGCGTCGACCGGCTTGCCGTCCACGAACTGGACCTGCCCGTCGGGGTTGTGCGCGAGCTCGTACTTCATGAGGTCGGCGATCACCTTGACGTGCTTGCCCTGGTAGTCCATGCGCAGGACCTTGCTGGGGCCGTACTTCCCGCCCGAGGGGGCGCCCTCCTCGTTGGGTCCGCCGATGACCGCGTACACCCGCTTGGGGCCGGCCGCGACGCCGGCGACGCCCGGTGCGCCGCCGAGGATCGTTCGCTTGCGACCGTCCTTGAAGACGCGGGTGACCTGGCCGGAGACGCTCTCCGCGACCACGAACCCGCGGTGGCCGACCGCCCTCTGCAGGCCGAACGGCCCGTCGAGACGCTTGGTGACCACCGTGGCGGCGCTGCCGCTGCCGGCCGCCGATGCCGCGGACGGCACGGCCGCCACGGCTCCGGCCGTCCCGAGCGCTACGAGCGACACTAGGGCCGCCTTCCTGCGTGACTCCATCCAAAAACTCCCTCGTTTGTGCCCGAGCGGTCCAGTCGTCCCGCTGACGGTAGAAACAGCCGAGCCGCGCTACATGACCTTTGTGGGTGGTTCTGCACCCCTCGTTCGTGCCACCGGTAGGTTGCGCGCATGACCCTCGAACAGGACCGCATCGACTCCTACGCCGCCCTCGTCGTGCACGTGGGCGCCAACGTGCAGCCCGGCCAGGAGGTGCTCGTCCAGGCCGACGTCGCGCACACGGCGATCGCCCGCGCGGTCGCGGAGCAGGCCTACGTCGCCGGCGCGGCGCGGGTCCGGGTGGAGTACCACGACCCCTACGTACGACGTTCCGCGCTCCGGCACGCACCGGAGCAGGCGCTCACGTCCGTGTCCCGCTGGGAGCTGGACCGGCTCGCGGAGTGGACCCGCACCGGATTGGCCTACATCCGGCTCACCGGAAACCCCGACCCGCACATCTACGACGGGATCGACCCGGCGCGCACGGTCCTCATCAGCAAGGAGCTCGCCGCCAAGACCCGGGAGATGACGCTGAGCGGCGAGGTGCAGTGGACGATCGTCGCGGCCCCCAACGAGGGCTGGGCGCAGCAGGTGTTCGGCGAGCCTGACCTCGAACGGCTCTGGGAGGCGGTCTCGGTCGCGATGCGGCTCGACGCCGGCAGCCCGGAGGAGGTCGTCGAGGAGTGGCGCCGGCACCGCGACAAGCTGGGCGCCCGCGCCAAGGCGCTGACGAGGCTGGAGCTCGACGCGGTCCGCTACCACGGGCAGGGCACCGACCTCACCGCCGGCCTGCTCCCGGGCGCAGTGTGGACCGGTGGTGGGCTGCCGACCAACGCCGGGATCGAGTACATGCCGAACCTCCCCACCGAGGAGGTGTTCACCAGCCCGGACCGCCGCCGCGCGGACGGGGTCATCAAGACCACCCGGCCGCTGGTGCTCCCGGGCGCCGGCGTCATGGTGGAGGACCTCGAGGTCACCTTCGCCGGCGGCCGGATCGTCGACGCCACCGCGTCCAGCGGCATCGAGGCGGTCCGGGCCCAGCTCGACAGCGACGAGGGCGCGCGCAGCCTCGGCGAGGTGTCCCTGGTCGAGGGCTCGTCGCGGGTGCGGGCGGCCGGCGTGACCTTCCACGACACCCTCTTCGACGAGAACACCGGCTGCCACGTGGCCTGGGGCCAGGGATTCCCGTTCTGCGTGCGGGACGGCCTCACCCTCTCCCCCGACGAGCTGCGCGCCCTCGGCCTGAACTTCTCCGCCGCGCACACCGACGTGGTCATCGGTGGTCCGGGCGTGGACGTGGACGGCATCACCGCCGACGGGTCCGTCGTCCCGCTGATCCGCGAGGACGCCTGGGCGCTGCGCGAGGGTGTCTGAGCCTGGATCTGCTCCGAACGCACGCGGCCCCCGGCTCGTCGAGCCGGGGGCCGCGTCGTGCGGGTGGGTCAGGTCAGCACGGCTTCACGCCGTCGACGGTGAACCCCTGGGCGGTCACCCCCGGGTCGCTGACCAGGTTCACCGAACCGGTCGACGTCGGGATGCACGGGCCGTAGAAGCCCTGGCCGTGCTTGGTGCCGGTGTACGTCGCGAGCACGTTGCCCGCGGCGTCCTTGACGTAGACGTAGTCGTAGTTCTTCTCCGTGTCCATCAGGCTGAAGTGGAACGCGAAGCCGGCGGCGCCGTTGTCGTAGGTCCAGGTGCAGTTGCCGTCGTTGCCGTAGGGGTGCGGCGACGCGAACGGGATCGTCGCGGCCGGGTCGCTGGTGCACGGTGGCGGGGGCGGGGTGCCGCCCGCGCAGCCGGCGTTCACGCCGACCGCGTCCCAGGCCGAGCCGATCGCGGCGTCGTCACCCGTCTTGGCCGCAGCCGCGACCGTGGCGTTGCGGGCGTCGCAGAAGTTCGCGTACGCCGGCAGGCTGGTGAACCCGTCGTAGAAGATGTGCTCGGCCTTGTCCAGCCCCAGGGCCGGCACCGTGACGTCGCAGCTCTTGGTGGTCAGCAGCACGCCGTGGACCGCGTTCGCGGTGCAGGAGGCGTTCCTGCCGCCGTTGACCGCCAGGTAGTAGGCGTGGTTGGAGATGCCGCTGTTGGTGTGCACGCCGCCGCTGTCCGACGTACCGGTGTAGAGCTGCGAGTAGTCGCTCGGGTCCCCGAACTCCTCCGGGTCGCCCATGTTGCGGAAGCCGTTGTTGCCGGTCCGGTTCTTGATGACGTCCTCGCCGATCAGCCAGTCCGGCGACCCGGACGGGTCCTTGCCGCCCTTGGCGGCGTAGAACTCCATCGTGTTGCCCATCATGTCGCTGAACGACTCGTTGAGGGCACCGGACTCGTTCTCGTAGATCAGGCCTGAGGTGAACTCGGTGACGCCGTGCGTCATCTCGTGGCCGTCGACGTCCAGGCCGCCGGACAGCGGCAGGCAGGTGCGGCCGTCGCCGTCGCCGTAGGTCATGAACTGGCCGTTCCAGAAGGCGTTGCAGTAGCGGGAGCTGTAGTGCACCTTCGAGACGATCTGCAGGCCCTTGTTGTCCAGGCTGTTGCGGGCGAACACGTCGTGGTAGAAGTCGTCGACGACGCCGGCGTAGTAGTGCGCGTCCACGCCCGCGGCCTGGCTCGGGGAGGCGATCCCCTTGTTGGAGTTCCAGACGTCGTCGGGGTCGGTCATCAGGACGCCGCCGGTCTCGACCGAGGCGTTCTGCAGGTCGTAGGTCTCCTGCCGGTCGTCAGCGGTCTTCAGCTGGAACAGGCCCGAGGTCGCGTCCTTGACGGTGTCGAGCTGCTTGGTGTCGCCCTTGACGCCGGTGCCCGAGCCCTCGGTCAGGCCGTTGTAGGCCTTGATGACGGCGCCGGAGGTCGCGTCGACCCAGCGGACCGGACGCTGCGCGGCGCGCAGGCTCTGCACCTCGTAGAAGTACCGCCCCGTGCGCGGGTTCACCATCAGGTGGTTGCGGAAGGTGCCCCGGCTGCCCACCTTGTCCACGACGATGCCACGGGCCGCGGCCCGGCCGACCTTGACGGCGTTCGTGGGCCGCAGGTCCGGGAAGTAGGCGCCGATGACCGCGGTGGTGCGGCCGGCGGCGTTCTTCAGCACGGTGACCTGGCCGCCGAACACGTCGGCGTTCCCGACCTTCTGCTGGTAGCGGGTCTGGGTCGTCCCGTCCGGCCGGCGGCTCGACCAGACCTGGGTGACGTCGTCGGGTACGACGTACGCGGCCGCGGACTTGCCGGAGATCGCGAAGGACCCGGAGTAGCTCGAGGCACTGGGAGTGGCG